>CAZDIZ010000044.1:35468-36645 GCA_964505625.1 uncultured Solibacteraceae bacterium
TCAATACCATGACGGCTTCCGCGTCGGTGAAAAACGCCGTCAATCCGCCGCCCCGCGCCAGAAAACGCACCTGTGGTTTGGTTTGCCCCACGTTGGGTTCGAAGGCTAACGGCAGTCCCGCGTAGCCATGATCCACATCCAACACAGCCCGTTGCGTGGATAGCCCGGAGCGGGTATTTGTGGGCAATTGAACGGCGGGAACAGCAAGCGCAATCGAAACCACAAACCGGCACACAGCCATCGGGCCCATGCGCGCTCCCTTGTTCTTGCTAATTGAGAATGTGCCGATTCCGCGCCCGCTGTCAAGAAGAAAACGGTGCGGTGGCGGGCTTAACGGCTACCGTGGCTGTCCCTGACCGCACGACCGGCTTCGGATACGGTCCGGAAAGCGGCACAAGCTGTCCATCGATGGCAATGTCGGTGTTGCCTTCCCCGGTGCCGAACACCATAACAACGCCGCCTGCGGCGAGGTGTTAAGCCAACGCCGTCAAAGCAGTTGCGGCTAGAACTCGGCGCAAAGCAGCATTCAGATGCAAAAGTTTCTTTCCTCCGTTCATAGAGAAGTTTAAACCGGACGGATATTTGTGGAACCTCTTTTTTTGTCTCGGGTAATTCACTACGTAAGCCGTAAGGGAGACGTCTAATGAAAGGTGCGAATGGAGACTGGCGAAACCAGCGACCGGGACCTGCTCGAACGGGCCGGCGCGGGCTGTGAGGAGTCGTTCACGGCAATCTACCGCCGTCACCAGGCTCGCGTGTACCGTTTTGCCTATTCCATGACCGGATCGTTTGCATTGGCGGAGGAAGCCACGCAGGAGGTGTTCCTGGCTCTGGCGCGCGGCGCGCATCGCTTTGATGCCGGGCGCGGCGAACTGTCCAGCTATCTGCTGGGAATGGCTCGCCGGCAGGTATTCCGCTTGCTACGCCAGGAGCGTACGTTGCCCGCGGCGCCGGTAGAGCGGTCCGAAGACGCCGTCGCGCTCGACGGCCTGATGGAGCGGGAAAGCACCGCCAAGGTACGCGCCGCGGTGCTGGCTTTGCCTGAGAAATACCGCGAAGTGATCACCTTGTGCGAGTTGGAGGAACTGCCATACGAGGAAGCCGCCGCGGTGCTTGGGTGTCCCGTCGGCACGGTGCGTTCGCGTCTTAGCCGTGCCAAGCGGCTGCTGGCGGATAA
>CAZDIZ010000045.1:0-7338 GCA_964505625.1 uncultured Solibacteraceae bacterium
GCGCCGCCCGCGCCGCAGGCTCCCTCGGCGCCAGCAGGCCCCGGCGAGTACACGCGCATGTTCGGGCCGCAGCAGATACCGCCGTCTGCTCCGGAACCGGCCCCCACGCCCGCCCCGGCTCCCGTTGCTGCGCCGGCGCGCAAGTCTTCCAACCTGCCGCTCATTTTGATTCTGGTCGGGTTCTTCGTTGTGGCAGTGCTGGTGGTGGTCTTCTTCGCGGTGCTGAAATGAGCCAACTCGGCGCGCTGGGCGAGTCCGGCCGGTACGACGAACTACGCGAACTGCTCGAATCGGCCGGCTACAGCGAAGCCGGGATCTGCCAGCGGCTGCATCTGGAACGGCTTGCGGAATTCGAACTGGAGCCGTCGCGCCGCGCGCCGCTCGCTCCACCGTCGACACCGCTCGACGTACTGATCGCGTTGTTTCTCGCCGGCGACTACGTGCATCTGGCCACGCTGGAGGCACTACTGGGATCGGGCGTCACGCCTTTGCTCGAAGGCATGGGCCTCGTTGCGCGCACAGATGACGGGCGTTGCGCGGCAACCATCGCGCTCTACCCGGTGGATGGTTTCTTCATCGCCTCGAATCGCTGGTCCAACCCCGACGGTTCACCCTTCGAGACTCCTCCGGATACCGTGTATCCGGCTCTGGTCCGCAACACGCGCCTGTTTCTCGACCTGATGCCCGACACGCCGTGCGACGCGCTTCTGGATTTGGGATCGGGCACGGGCATCGCGGCTTTCCGGGCCTCGCGATGCGGAGCGCGGCACGCCTGGGCCGCCGATATTGCCGAACGCTCCACGCAGTTCGCCGAGTTCAACCGCCGGCTGAACGCGCTAGACGATGTCACCACGGTGACCAGCGATCTCTACGAGCGTTTCGAAGCACAGACCTTCGACCGCATCGTGTCGCATCCGCCCTACATGCCCGTGCTATCGCCGAAATGGGTGTTCATGAGCGGAGGCGAGGATGGCGAGCAAGTCACGCGCCGCATCGTCGAGGGACTGCCGCGCCACCTCCGCGATGGTGGCTTGTGTTTCTGCCTGACCATGGGCAGCGACCGCGCCGGGCGGCCTTTCGAACAGCGCATCCGCGCGTGGCTCGGCGAAAGCGAGTCGCAGTTCGACATCGCGTTGATTGTGCGGCGGACCATGGAGCCGGAGCAGTACGCGCTTCGCACCGGGCCGTTCGAGCCGCGTTCCCGCACCGAAGTGAAGGTCTGGCGCGATCTATTCGCGCGGTTGGAAGTCGAGGCGCTGGTCTATGGGCTGATTCTCATCGCGCGGCGAAACGTAGCGGGTGAGCATTTCACCGTTCGCCGCGAGGCCGCCGACGTTTTTCTCCGCGCTGACTGGCAATGGCTGCTCGCTTGGGAGACCGCGGTAGTGGATGGACGCCTGACGCCGGTGGTGCTCGGTGCGCGCCTGCACGCTTCGCGCCACACGGAGTTTGACGTGCGGCATCAGCTCACAGATGAAGGCTGGACACCCGCGTCCTACCGTTTGAGCACGGAGCGGCCGTTCAGCATGAATTGTCACGCCGAGCCCTGGGCGGCGCATTTGCTCGCGCAATGCGATGGAGTACGCACCGGACGCGAGCTTCTGTACCTGTTAAAGGAACAAGGCGTGATTCCAGCGCAAGCAAGCGATGCCGAATTCGCTCAAGCAGTCGAGCCGCTCATTTCCGGCGGATTCCTTGAAGTGGAAGGCTTCAGTTTTGGCGCCCGCTAGACCGCCTCAGGCAGCAGAATAATCAGCTCGAGCTGAGGCGAAGGAATCTCGCCGGGAACATATGCCGCCAGATTCCGCGCGCGGCTTACCGCCTCCCACACCACGCCGCTTTGATTGAGGCTGAAGTACTGATAGTTCAACTTCACGGGAATCGAACTGGGCGGCCGTGGCACGTGCGTCAACGCGATGCCGGGCAGAGCCTGGCGCACCAGGTGTTCGATGTGGCTGGCCGAGCAGACCTTCACCAGATACGGAGTCTTGGCGATCAACTCGGCCTCGTTCATCTCCGCGCCGATGGCCAGGTACATGCGCGTGCCGGAGAAGTATTTGTCGTCGGCCACCGCGGTCGCGTAAATGGAAGGCTGCACCATTTTCAACGGCAGCGACACGCAGTTGCTCGGCACCACGGTTTCGAGCAGCATGCGGACGGTCTCGTCCAGGTCCGTGAAACAGCGGGAGAGATCGTCGTGATCGTAGACGGGGAGATCCCGGGGATGTATTTTGGGCGAAAACGTTGTCAGGCATCCGGCCAGCGACAACATGGCCTGGAACAGCCGCTCGGGATGGCCGCGGCGGTTCTCAAACAGATGCTGGAATTCCGGGAAGTGCGAATTGATGGTGTAGAGCAGCCAGAAATTCGCGATGTCGGTGGCCCCGAAATCCGCCAGACTCAGGTTCTTCTGCCGCCGCAACCCGCTAAGCAGGCTGCTCTTGGCCGACAGGATTTCCACCAGCCGCCGGGCGATGGCACGCAAGTAATCGCTGGCGGCCAAGTCCAGCAGCGGCGGGATGAACTGCGGGTCGAGTTCGAGCGTGCCCGCTTCGGTCTTGCGCACGCGCGCCACGCGTAGCGCGGAGCAATCCTGACGCGAATCGCCTTCGGTGATCAGCCGCAGATTCTTGCGGGCCACCTGCACGGGCTTCTCGACCAAGCCGGAATTCTCGTCGCGGATCAAGACCGCTTCGGCCAGATAACGCGTGTCGGCGCCGCCTCCGGTCATGGAAACGTTCAGCCCCGGGATGCGCGTGTTGGGCACGGCCAGGTAGACGTCCAAAGTCTGCTGATCGGGCTGGAAGCACTCGATCAACGGCTTGGGGTCGGGTGGCGCATCCGAACCCGGAAAGTCGAACAACAGGCCGTCCGGAAAGATCCCGGACGCTTCCGGCAGCGCGAACACCCCGGCCGCCAGAGCCTCCTGATCGATGCGCGCTTTCAACAATCCCCAGGGATTGGCCGTGAGCGACTCCAACCGGAATCGTAGCGAGTCCTCGATGAAGCGGTCCTGTGCCTGCAAGTGCTGCGGACTCAGGAATGTTCCCTTCATCCAGATTACGGGCTGCAATTGCCTCATCGGACTCCAAAGTAGCAGAACCACCGGAGGTTGGCAAAGTCCGGCCTAAGGGATTTGTTTTGACTCCCGCATGGGGCGCGTTTATACTCGATTTCAGATTGGAGGGGGCCGGCCAGACCTTAGCGCCAGGCTCGGTGTCGCGCATGAGGGTGATTACTAATGGTCGGCAAGTTCCATTCGTGGTAACATTTGCGTACGCTTTGATATAGATGCGGCACGATTCTGAATTGTGAAGCAAAGAGGGATGGCAGATGGCAAAACCAAGCACACAACACAAACTCGACCGGGTGCGCCCCCCTCGAGTTCATGTGACCTATGACGTCGAGGTAGGCGACGCGATCGAGATGAAGGAACTCCCGTTCGTCATGGGAGTTCTCGGCGATTTCACGGGCCAGCCCGAGGCTCCACTGCCCAAATTACGGGAGCGCAAGTTCGTCGAGGTGACACCCGACAACTTCGATAGCGTGCTCGAGGGCATGAAGCCGCACGTGGCGTTCTCCGTCGAAAACAAGCTCAGTGAGGATCCGAACGCCGGGCAATTGAAGGTGGATTTGCACTTCAAGAGCATGGAGGACTTCGAGCCCGAACAGGTGGCGCGGCAGATCAAGCCGCTCAAGGAGATGCTGGATCTCCGCACCAAGCTCTCGGATCTGCGCGGTTCTCTGCAAGGCAACGAGAAGCTCGAGGAGTTGCTCCTGGATGCGGTCAGCAACACCGAGAAGTTGGACAAGCTGAAGGGCGAACTCGAAAAGGGCGGCTCCGAGGGGGGTGAGAAATGAGCGATCCGCAAAAGGCAGTATCCAAGGCCGCCGAAGAGCAGGTCGTGGAGCGCGGTCTTCTCGACCAGATCGTCGACGAAGGACGCCTGGCGCGGGACGCTACTGCCCGTGAGCGGGGCAAGGACCTGGTGAAGGAATTCGTCGCCCAGGTGCTGGAAGGCTCGATGACCGTGGCCAAGGACGCCGAGGCCATGATCAACGCCCGCATCGCGCAGATCGACCACCTCATCTCCATCCAACTGAACGAAGTCCTGCATCACCCGTCGTTCCAGAAGCTTGAAGGCACCTGGCGCGGCTTGAAGTATATGTTGGACCAGAGCGAGACCAGCGAGAATCTGAAGATCAAGATTCTCAACGCGTCCAAGAAGGACCTTCTGCGCGACTTGCAGCGCGCGCCGGAATTCGATCAGAGCGCGTTGTTCAAGAAGATCTACGAGGAAGAGTTCGGCATTTTCGGCGGTTCTCCGTTCGCGGCCATGGTGGGCGACTACGAATTCGGCCGTGGTCCGGAAGACATCGAGCTGCTCGAAAAGGTCTCGCAAGTGGCCTCGGCGGCGCACGCGCCGTTCATCTCGGCCGCTGCGCCGGAGATGTTCAACCTGGACAGCTTCACCAGCCTGGACGCGCCGCGCGATATGGGCAAGGTGTTCGACACCACCGAGTACGCCAAGTGGAAGTCGTTCCGCCAGTCCGAAGATTCGCGTTATGTGGCGCTTACTTGCCCGCGCATACTCATGCGGTTGCCCTATGGCAAGGCGACCGTGCCGGTGGAGGCGTTCAACTACGAAGAACACGTCGACGGCTCCGACCACAACAAGTATCTGTGGGGCAACGCCGCGTTCGCGTTAGGCGCGAGGCTCACTTCGGCGTTCGCCAACTATGGCTGGTGCGCGGCCATCCGCGGCGTCGAGGGCGGCGGTTTGGTAGAAGGCCTGCCGGTCCATAACTTCTACACCGACGAAGGTGATGTGGCCATGAAGTGCCCGACCGAGTCGCCCATCACCGATCGCCGCGAGAAGGAACTGGCCGATCTGGGATTCGCACCGCTGGTGCACTGCAAGGGGACGGATTACGCGGCCTTCTTCAGTGTGCAGACCTGCCAGAAGCCCAAGCTGTTCGACAACGAAGCGGCCAATGCCAACGCGCGGCTGTCGGCGCAGTTGCCGTACATCCTCGCCGTCTCGCGCTTTGCGCATTACCTGAAGGCCATGATGCGCGACAAGATCGGCAGCTTCACCTCCCGCACCGATTGCGAGCGCTGGCTCAATCAGTGGATCACGAACTACGTTACCCCGGACGACACCGCGTCGGCTTCGGTCAAGGCGTCGCACCCGTTGCGCGAAGCGCGCATCGAAGTCAGCGAGGTGGCGGGGAAACCAGGAGTCTATCGCGCCGTTGCGTTCCTGCGGCCGCACTTCCAGCTCGACGAGCTTTCGGTCTCGTTGCGTCTGGTGGCGGAACTGCCGGCTTCGGTGCGGAAGTAGACGCAAACGAGAGCCCGGCCGATTTCGATAGCCGGGCTTCCATAGATGCAGCACAGGTCATCTGAATTCGAGGAGGATCAAACATGGCGGTTGATTATTTTCTGAAGCTCGATGGCATCCCGGGAGAAAGCACCGATCACAAGCATAAGGACGAGATCGATCTGCTGAGCTGGTCCTGGGGCGCGAGCCAAAGTGGAACCATGGCGACTGGCGGCGGTGGCGGCGCCGGCAAGGTGAACATGCAGGACTTTCACTTTGTCATGAAAGTGAACAAAGCCACGCCGAAGCTGATTCTGGCCTGCGCTAGCGGCCAGCACATCAAGACGGCGGTGCTCACCTGCCGCAAGGCCGGCAAGGACCAGCAGGAATTCCTGAAGTACACCTTCAGCGACGTCCTGGTTTCCTCCTACCAGACCGGCGGCAGCAGTTCGGGCGACGAAATCCCCATGGAGCAGGTGTCGCTCAACTACGCCAAGATGGAACTCGAATACAAGGCGCAAAAGGCGGACGGCACGCTGGACGGCGGTATCAAGTCCGGCTGGGACCTGAAGGCGAACAAACTGGTTTAAGCGGGATGCTGAAAAACCAGGGACAGACCACTCTGCCCCCGCTGGGAAACACTGAAAACGTGGAGCTTCTCGCGCGGGGCAAAGCAGTCTGTCCCGTTTTTCAGCAACTTGTTAGGCGGCCGCGAGGGCCGTTTCCACTATGACAGCCAAAGACCTGTTTCAGGCAGGGCGGCTGGAAGAGGCGGTGCGTGCGCTCGGATCGGAACTGCGGAACGATCCCACCGATCAGAAGCGCCGTACCTTCCTTTTCGAACTCCTCTGCTTCAGCGGCGAATACGACCGCGCCGAAAAGCAACTGGACATTCTGGCCGACGCGGGCAAGGCCGCAGGCATGGGCACGCTGCTCTATCGAGCCGCGCTGCACGCCGAACGCACTCGCAGCCAGATGTTCACAACCGGCGAACTTCCGTCGGGTGATGCCGCTACCACCTCCGGCACCATCGACGGCAAGCCCTTCACTTCGATCGAAGACGCCGACCCGCGCATCGGCCCGCGTCTGGAAGTATACGCGGCAGGTGCTTACCTCTGGATTCCGTTCGAGCACATCGCTTCGTTGGAGCTTCAGGCGCCTCAACGTCTGCGCGATCTCATCTGGATTCCGGCGCTGGTGCGCACTGGCGCCGCTTTTAAGGGACGCGAATTGGGCGAGGTGCTGCTGCCGGTGCTGACGCCGCTTGCCGGCAAACACTCCGACGATGCCGTGCGTCTTGGCCGCGCCACCGTGTGGGACCAGATCGCGGACGATATGGTCATCCCGGCCGGCCAGAAGATGTTTCTGATCGACGGGGAAGAGTATCCACTGCTGGAGGTCCGGAAACTGGAATTCGCCACCGCGCCGGCCGCGGCGGGTACAGATGCTTCCTGATCAACATGCCTCTGCGCGACGATCTGCTGAATCCCATTCCAGGGTCCAATCCGTGCGGCGATAACCTCCGCTACGCTCAGGTTTACGACAAGATCAAGGAAGCCCGTCGCGAAGACGACGACGCGCCTCAGGGCGATTGGCAGCACGAACGTAAAGTCGCCGACTACGCGCAAGTCATCAAGCTGGCTTCCGACGCGCTGGCCACCAAGAGCAAGGACCTGCAACTGGCCGTGTGGCTGGCCGAGGCGCTGCTCAAGAAGGAAGGCTTCTCGGGCTTTCTGGCGGCGTTGGGCCTGATCCGGAAGTTGATTGAAGAGTTCTGGGACGGCGTCTATCCGGAACTGGAAGACGGCGACGCGGAACTGCGCGCGGTGCCGCTGGAGTGGCTCGGCGGCCGTCTGGATATGGCGTTGCGCGGCGCACCCATTGCGCGTAACGGAACGAACTGGTTCAAGTACAAGGAATCGCGCGCGGTAGGTTACGAAGCCGACGCCGATAGCGAAACCAAAGTCGAAGCGCGCGCGACGGCTATTGCTGACGGCAAGCTCACCGGCGAAGA
>CAZDIZ010000045.1:7438-9793 GCA_964505625.1 uncultured Solibacteraceae bacterium
TACAGCCCGGCTCCGTACCTGCTGTTGCGCAGCTTGCGTTGGGGCGAGTTGCGCGCCGCCGGCGCATCGCTTGATGCGAGCATTCTGGAAGCGCCGCCCACGCAGGTGCGGCAGTCTCTCAAGCGTTTGGCCCTGGAATACGAATGGCAGCAGGTGCTCGATCTCGCCGAATCCGCCGCAGCCATGCCTTGCGGCCGCGGGTGGCTGGACGTGCAGCGCTATACCGTGCGCGCGGCTACCGAGTTGGGGTACGAGCAAATCGCCGCGGCCATTCGAGGGGAACTCCTGGCACTGTTGGCCGCCTATCCGGATCTCCCGGACGCGACGCTACTTGACGACACACCCACGGCCAACCCGGAAACCAAAGCTTGGCTTGCCGAGATCGCTCCCGCGCCCGTTGTTGTAGCGGCCGAAGCCGCGCCAACGGCCTATGTGCCGGAGTATGAACCTGAGGTGGCCGAAGAAGGCACCGCCGAAGCCGGACAGCCTCCGGACGCTTATGAGTTGGCCCGCGACGCCGTACGGTCGGGCCATCCCGAGCAAGCTATCGATATTCTCACTCGCGAAGTGGCCGTCGAGCGTTCCGGCCGGGGCCGCTTCCAGCGCCGCCTGCAACTGGCGGAACTTTGCCTGGCGGCAGGGCACGAACGGATCGCGCAGCCGATTCTTGAACAACTCGCGGCCGAGATCGATCGCCGTAGTCTGGAAGATTGGGAATCTCCGTCGACCATCGCGCACCCGCTCGCGTTGCTCTACCGCTGTTTGGATCGCTCGGGCGCCAGCGACGAGGTGAAGCAGACCATCTACGACCGCATCTGCCGTCTCGATCCCATGCAGGCGCTCTCCTGCGGAAGGTAAACCATGGCCCGAGGCGACGCCGACACTGCCGTCACTCCCCCGTTGCTGGACCGGTTGATCGATCTTGAACCCGGCAATACGTCGGACGCGCCGGTGACGCGCAACCAGTCGGTGCGTCAACTCAAGGCCGCCTTGCGGCGCGATCTGGAATGGCTGTTGAACACGCGGCGCATTGCGGAAGAGGCGCCGGAGACCTACGAGCATCTCTGCCACTCTCTTTACAACTACGGCTTGATCGACGTGACCAGCCTGGCTATCAACTCACCGCGCGACAGGGCGCGGCTGCTGCGGACCGTCGAGGGTATCCTGACCGATTTTGAGCCGCGCCTGACCGGCGTTCGCGTGCGCGCCCTGGACGAAGTGACCGGCGGCGGGCCGCGCGTGTTGCGGTTCCAGATCGAAGGACTCCTCAAAATGGACCCCGCTCCGGAAAGGATCTTTTTCGACACGGTGATGCAATTGAGTACGGGTGCTTGCCAGGTGAAGGGCGAATAGCGTGCGCGACGACCTGCTTCTCTACTACGAACGCGAGCTGACGTTTCTGCGTCAGATGGGCGCGCAGTTTGCCGAGAAGTACCCCAAGATCGCCTCGCGGTTGAACCTCGAACCCGACAAATGCGAAGACCCGCACGTCGAGCGGTTGCTCGAAGCCTTCGCGTTTCTGGCCGCGCGCGTGCACCTCAAGATCGACGACGAATTTCCCGAAGTCACCGAAGCACTGCTGAGCATCGTTTATCCGCATCTGCTGCGCCCGGTGCCGTCGATGACCGTGGTTGAATTCCAGGTGCGCCCGCAGGAGTCGCAAATTGGCAACGGGTTGAAGTTCCCGCGCGGCAGCGTCCTGTCGTCGCGGCCGGTGGCGGGCGTTCCGTGCAAGTTCCGTACCTGTTACGAAACTGCGGTGTGGCCCATCACGGTGGCCGAAGCGGAATGGAAGTCGCCGGACCGTTTGCAGCCCGCCGTCAAATCCGCCGACGCCGTGGCCGCGTTGCGCGTCGATTTGCGTTGCTGGCCGGAATCGAACTTCGCCAAGCTGAAACTTGATTCGCTGCGGTTTTTCTTGAACGGCGAAAGCGGCATGGTGCACACGCTCTACGAACTGCTGTGCAGCCGCTGCCGCGAGATTCTGGTTCGCGATCCCACGCCTGGCTCTCGTGTCCGGCCTGTGCGCCTGCGGCCGGATTCGCTGCGCCCGGTGGGCTTCGACGAAGACGACGCGATGTTCCCCTATCCGCGCCGCTCGTTCGCCGGCTACCGCCTGCTGCACGAGTACTTCACGTTTCCGGAGAAGTTTTTCTTCCTGGACCTTCGCGGTCTGGACGTATTGGGCGCGGCCGGATTCAAGGATCGCGCGGAAATCGTTTTTCTTATCTCGCCGTTTGAATTGACCGACCGGCGCCAGGCGCTGGAAATGGGCGTTTCGGCCAAGACCGTGAAGCTTGGCTGCACGCCCGCCGTGAATCTGGCCGCGCAGACCGCCGAACCGATTCTGGTGAC
>CAZDIZ010000045.1:9893-35784 GCA_964505625.1 uncultured Solibacteraceae bacterium
CTCAAGAGCCGCAAGGAGTTCGCGCGCGTCATCAGCGAAAGCGGCATCACCTTCGCGCGCGGCACCCGCGTAGACCTGGAACTCGATGAAGAGAACTTCGTGGGCGGCGGCGCGTACCTGTTCGCGTCCGTGCTCGAGCATTTTCTGGGACTCTACGTTACGCTCAACAGCTTCAGCCAACTGAGCGTGACCACCCGCCAGAGAAAGGAGGCGCTCCAGCTATGGCCACCGAGAGCCGGCAGCCGGATCCTCCTGTAGCGGACACCGGCGGGGAACACACCGAGTTGGAGCGGCTCCTGCGCGAGCAGCCGCACAGTTTCGAGTTCTTTCAAGCCGTGCGCTTGCTCGGTTTGCTCGAACCGGAGCGTGAACTGGTCGGGGGCTTTTCGACCCCGCGCCGCGAAATCGCGCGCTTCGGCGCCAACACCGACTATGCGTTCCCGGCCAGCCAGATTGCCGGGTTGGAATGGCCGGAAGACTCGCCACCGTTCCTGCGCGTCAATTTCATGGGGCTCATGGGGCCCCAGGGACTGCTGCCGCTCTACTATTCGGCGCTGATCCGCGAACGCGTACGTGCGCGCGACACCGCGCTGCGCGATTTTCTCGACGTCTTCAACCATCGCGCCATTTCGCTGTTTTATCAGGCATGGGAGAAGTATCGCTTCTCGGTCGCCTATGAACGCGGCGAAGAGGACCGTTTCTCACAGCACCTGCTCGATCTGATCGGCATGGGCACGTCCGGGTTGCGCCGCCGCCAGCCGGTGCCCGACGAAGCGCTGCTGTTCTACACCGGGCTGCTCTCGCCGCTGGCACGCTCAGCCGCCGGATTGCGTCAGATGCTGGAAGACTACTTCGAAGTTCCGGTCGAAGTCGAGCAGTTTGTGGGCGCCTGGCACGCGCTGAGCGCGGATTCGCAGTGCCGCTTCAGCGAATCGGGTACATACTCAGAACAGCTCGGAGTGGGCGCCGTGGTGGGCGACGAAGTGTGGGATCAACAATCCGGCGTGCGGATCCGTTTGGGGCCGCTCAGCCTGAATCAATACCTGGAGTTTTTGCCCGATGGAGCGGCCTACGCGTCGCTGCGCGTACTGACGCGCTTTTTCGCGGGCGATACCATCGATTTCGAAGTGCAGTTGGTGTTGAAAAGAGAGGAAGCGCCGCCCTGCAAGCTGGGTGAGGAGGGCGCGGCCATGCCGCGGCTGGGATGGCTGACCTGGGCACGCACTGCCCCGCTTGGCCACGATCCCGGAGATACGGTTCTCCGCTTGTAGCGGCCGGGTGCTATTGAGTTCTGCCTGTAACGAGGAGGAAGTCATGGGTGTGAATCTGAAATCGCTGATCGGGAAACTGAACAGCCCGACCCGGAGTGCGTTGGAGGCGGCCGCGGGACTTTGTCTCGCCCGTACGCACTACGATATCGAGATCGAACACTACATCCTGAAGCTGATGGATGCGACCGACACGGACGTCTCGCGCATCTTCTATCGCTTCGGTATCAATCAATCGCGGCTATCGGCCGAGTTGAATCGCAGCCTGGACAAGCTGAAATCCGGCAACGCGCGCACGCCCGCCATCAGTCCGTCGGTGCTCAAGATGATGACGCTCGCCTGGACGCTCGGCTCTATCGACTACGGCGCCGGACAGATCCGCACCGGCTTCACCATACTGGCGCTCAGCCAAGACGAAGATCTCGCGCGCATGGTGCGTGACGTCAGCAAGGAGTGGCAGAAGATCGAAGCCGAAGCGCTCAAGAAGGACTTCGTCTCGATCATCGCCGGCTCGCACGAAGATGCGGTTACCGCCGAGGCCGCCGAAGCACCCGCCGAAGGCGCGCCGAGGCCCGGGGGCGGTAAGACGCAGAATCTCGATCAGTACACCGTCAACCTCACCGAAAACGCCAAGAAGGGCAAGATCGATCCGGTGCTCGGCCGCGATGTCGAGATCCGCCAGATCATCGACATTCTGATGCGCCGCCGCCAGAACAACCCCATCCTCACCGGTGAGGCCGGCGTCGGCAAAACCGCGGTGGTGGAAGGCTTCGCGCTCCGCATCGCCAGCGGCGATGTGCCGCCGCCGCTCAAGAACGTCACGCTGCGCACGCTCGATCTGGCTCTGCTGCAAGCGGGTGCCGGTATCAAGGGCGAGTTCGAAAACCGTTTGAAGGGTCTGATCGAGGAAGTGAAGTCCTCGCCCACGCCCATCATCCTGTTCATCGACGAAGCGCACACAATGATTGGCGCGGGCGGACAGGCCGGACAGAACGACGCCGCCAATCTGCTCAAACCCGCTCTGGCGCGCGGCGAGTTGCGCACCATCGCCGCCACCACGTGGTCCGAATACAAAAAGTACTTCGAGAAAGACCCTGCACTGGCGCGCCGCTTCCAGGTGGTTAAAGTGGAGGAGCCCACCGAGAAGACCTGCATGGTGATGATCCGCGGCATCGCCACCGCGCTCGAAAAGCACCACAAGGTTCGCATCCTGGACGATGGCGTGAACGCCGCCGTGCGTTTCTCGCATCGCTATCTGGCTGGACGGCAGTTGCCCGATAAAGCCGTGAGCGTGCTCGATACCGCCTGCGCCCGCTTGGCGCTGGGGCAGAGTTCCGTTCCGCCTGCCATCGAAGACGCCACGCGCGAGCTCGACGATCTCGCCGTGCAGGAGCGCGTGCTGACGCGGGAAACCGCCGCCGGCGCCGACCACGCCGAGCGCATCGAACAAATCAAGGCGCGCCGCGCGGACGTGGAAGCGAAGCTTGCCACATTGAAAGAGCGCTTCGAAAAGGAAAGCGGACTGGTGACGAAGATTCGCGAACTGCGCGCCAAGCTCGAAGAAGGCGCCGCGGGCGACGGGCAGACCGAAATGCGCGCCGAACTCGACAAGCTCAACGCCGAGCTCGATGCGCTGCAAGGCGACGCGCCGCTGATGCGCGTCTGCGTCGATGGTCACATTGTCGGCGAAGTGATTTCGGCCTGGACCGGCATTCCCGTCGGCAAGATGTTGAAGGACGAGATTCAAACCGTCATGACGCTCGAATCGCACCTGGGCGCGCGCGTCATCGGACAGGACCACGCTCTGGAAGGCATTAGCCAGCGCATACGCACCTCGCGCGCCAGTCTGGAAGATCCCAACAAACCCATCGGCGTCTTCATGCTGGTGGGGCCCAGCGGCGTCGGCAAAACCGAGACCGCATTGGCGTTGGCCGATCTGATGTACGGCGGTGAGCGCAACCTGATCACCATCAACATGTCCGAGTTCCAGGAAGCCCACACTGTCTCCACGCTCAAGGGTTCGCCTCCGGGATACGTCGGCTACGGTGAAGGCGGTGTGCTCACGGAAGCCGTGCGCCGGCGCCCGTATTCGGTGGTGCTGCTGGACGAAGTTGAAAAGGCGCATCCCGACGTACTGGAGCTGTTCTTCCAGGTCTTCGACAAGGGCATGATGGAAGACGGCGAAGGCCGTGAGATCGATTTCAAAAACACCATCATCATCCTCACCTCGAACGCGGCCACCGACACGATGATGAAGCTGTGCGCCGATCCGGAGACCATGCCCACGCCCGAAGGCATCGTCAAAGCCATGAAGCCCGAACTGAACAAGGTCTTCAAGCCGGCGTTCCTGGGCCGCATGGTGCTGATTCCATACTACCCGATCCGCGACGAAAATCTGAAGCGCATCATCGTGCTGAAGCTCGGCAAGATCAAACGGCGCTTGCAGGAGAATCACAAGATCGATCTCATCTGCGACGACGCGCTGGTGGACGAAGTGGCGCGCCGCTGCACGGAAGTGGAGAGCGGCGCCCGCAACGTGGACAACATCCTGACCAATACGCTGCTGCCGGAGATTTCGCGCCAGATTCTGGGCCGTATCGCCGAAGGCCAGAAGCTGGAATCCATCCGCGTAAGCGTGGGCGCGGACGGCAACTTCTTGTATGCCTAGAAGGCTGCGGAAAAACCGGGGACAGACGACTCTGTCCCCGGTTTTTCGCGTAACACCACGGAAGGAGTAAGAGCATGCCAGGCGACTATTTAGAAGAGAATCGTTTCCTTTTCATCGAGACACCACTGGGGCCGAACAAGCTCCTGCTCATGTCTTACACCGGAGAGGAGAGCATTTCACGGCTGTTTTCGTTTCAGCTCGAACTCGCTTCCGAGGACCAAAGAATCGACTTCTCGGCGATCCTGGGCCGCAAGGTCCACTTCGGCGTCGCCGGACCGGAGGGCGCCACACGGCGCCATGTTCACGGCATTGTGACTTCCTTCGCGCAACTGCCGTCGCGCGAGCGCCTGGCGCGCTACCGGGCCGTCATCTCACCAGCGGTGTGGAAGCTCACGCGCAAACAGCGCAGCCGCATCTTCCAGAACCTTTCGGTGCCGGACATCCTCAAGCAGGTGTTGCAGGGCTATGAGGTCATCTACGAGACGCGAGGCAGCTACTCTCCGCGCGAGTATTGCGTTCAGTATCGTGAATCCGACTTCGCCTTCATCTCTCGCCTGATGGAGCAGGAAGGCATCTACTATTTCTTCAAGCAGGGCGAAGACGGCGACAAGATGGTGATCGGAGACACGCCCGCCTCGCACGCCGACATGCCCGGCGACTCGCGTATCGTCTACGACGACTTGGAAGGCGGCGAGCGCGACGAAACGCGCATCTTCAACTGGTCGAAAACTCAGAACTGGGATTCGGGCAAGTGCACCTTGCGCGACTACAACTTCGAAACGCCGCGAACCAATCTGCAAACGCAAAAAGAGATCCTCCCCAACGTGCAGGTAGGCCGCGCCGCGCATCAGATGAGCGTCAGCGGTAATTGCCCCGACCTGGAGGTCTACGACTATCCCGGCGGCTACGCCGTGAAAGCCTACGGCGATCATCTGGTCGAGACCGGCATGCAGCAGATCGAAGCGGCGCATTTTGTCATCCGCGGCGAAAGCAACGTCTTCAATCTGATTCCCGGCTACCGCTTCGCGCTCGAACGCCACCCCAACGCCGACGGGCAATACCTGGTCGCTTCGGTGACGCACTCGGCCTCGGAAGGCGCGTTCCATTCCACCGCCGACGGCGCGGGCGAGGATCATTTCAGCAACATCTTCACCTGCATCCCCTTCGCGCTGCCGTACCGTCCGCAGCCGCGAACCTCGCGCCCGCAAGTGCGCGGCTGCCAGACGGCGTTCGTCGTCGGGCCTTCTGGCGAGGAGATCTACACAGACAAGTACGGCCGCGTCAAAGTCCAGTTTCACTGGGACCGCGAAGGCCAGAACAACGAAAAGAGTTCCTGCTGGGTACGCGTCGCGAGTTTCTGGGCCGGGCGAAACTGGGGCGCGGTGCATCTGCCGCGCATTGGGCAGGAAGTGGTGGTCGATTTTCTCGAAGGCGATCCCGACCGCCCGCTGATTGTCGGCAGCGTGTACAACGCCGACAACATGCCGCCGTATTCATTGCCGGGCGAGCGCACCAAGAGTTGCGTGAAATCGCGTAGTTCCAAGGGCGGCTCGCCGGACAACTTCAACGAGATCCGCTTCGAGGACAAGATGGGGAGCGAGGAAGTCTACCTCCAGGCGGAAAAAGATCTCAACGTTCTGGTGAAACACGACGAGAGTCGAGAGGTCCAGAACGACCTCACACTTGAGGTCGGCAATAACCGCACGGTCACGATCTCGGTGAACGACTCGGAAACCGTGCAGGGCAACCAGGACGTTTCCGTAACCGGCAACCAGGACGTGACCATCAACGGTAACGGCACCACCAAGATCATGGGCAGTGAGGACCACACGGCCACGTCGCGTACGACAAAAATCGTAGGATCCGATTCAAAGACCGTCGGCGCTAGCATCACGATCACGGCCGGCGGCACCGTAACCATCACCGCTCCGTCCATCAATCTCTCCGCCGCCATGGTGCAAGTCACGGGTGTGGTGCAGTGTGCCACGCTGATTACGAATTCCGTTGTGTCGCCCACTTATACACCGGGGGCGGGGAATATCTGGTAATGGAAGCGGAACGTTCGATTGAAGTGCGGTTGAAGTCGCCACAGACTGAAGTGCGCGTGGCGGCGCTCGCCGAGTTGATGAACGCGGAAACGATTCCAGCGTCGCATTTGGAGGCGGTGAACGAGTGCCTGGACCACACGAGCGAAACCGTGCGGCATCTGGCTACCGTTGCGCTAGGCCGCATGGGCGCTGCGGCTGTGGCGCCGCTCATGCGCGCGCTGGCGCAAACACAGCCCGAGTCGGTGCGAACCGTAGCGGCGTTGGGATTGGCATCGGCTGGTTCGGATGCGGCGCCCGCCGTGCGGGAACTCTGTCGCGCGCTCACCTCATCGGATGAGACGCTGCGCACCACTGCTTCCGTGGCACTCGCGAAGATCGGAGCGCCAGCGGCGCCGTCGCTGCGATTGATGCTACGCTTTTCCGATCCCGCGGTCGCCGCCGCGGCGGTCTCTTCGCTGGGCTTCATCGGTCCGCCGGCGGCGGAAGCGATCCCAGATCTGGACGCTCTGGCGGCGAACGCGCCTCTGCCGCTTCAGTTCGCCTGCGCCAGTGCGCTGGTGCGTTTGAGTGGCGATCCGGCGCGCGGGTTGCCGATCCTCGAGCGTGCGCTCGCTGATCCCGACCCGGCCACGCGCAAACAAGGTCTCGAACGAATAGCGGAGCTGGGAGAATCGGCCCATTCCGCGTTGCCTCGTTTGCTGGTTTGTTTGGCGGATGCTTCCGCGGACGTGCGTGCTGCCGCCGCGCTCACGTTGGCGCGCTTACGCGCGCCCGCCGATCGAGTAGTCGCGCCACTGGCGAAACTCCTCGAAGATACTTCGCCGCAAGTACGTTTACATGCCGCGATTGCACTCTCGGGCTTTGGCAAAGGGGCGGAGGCGGCGTTGCCCCACCTGCACGCCCGCGAGCACGATCCTGAAGCCGGAGTGGTGGCCGCCGCCGAGGCCGCCGTGAAGATCATTGCTGCCGGCGCGGCGTAATCCTATATCGACTTCTTCCACGCGGTCAGGAGCGCAGCTTCTTTTTCCGGCGTGGGTCCGGCCAGCTTTTTGCGTCCGCTTTCGCCTTGCGCGCGATACCAGCTCAACGTGTCGGTGACGGTGTAAACGCAAGGGCGGAACTTCAGGCCCGCCGTCACCGCGCGTGTGTTCTTCCAAGTGTGGAACCCGCGCGTCGTGGGGCTGTACGGCGCCCACAGGGGAAAGACGTCGGGACTCTGCTTGGCGATCCAGTCTCCCGGCACCCAGGTGAGAGTGCCCTGCGTGCGCGTGGCTTTGCGGCATGTTTCGATGAGCGTGCCCCAGGCGAACCTGTCCTTCGGTCCGACGGCATTGAACACACCAGTGGTGAAATTCTCGGCGAGCAGCACCACCCACTCGCCAAGGTCGCGCACGTCGATGAACTGAATTGGATCGTTGGGCGCGCCGGGAACCAGCACCTCGCCGCCGCGATCGATTCTCACGGGCCAGTAAGTGAAACGGCCGGTTGGGTCGTCCGGGCCGACGATGTAGCCGGGCCGCACAATCGTGGCGCGCCCCGGAAACACGTCCTGGCAGGCTTTTTCGCACAAGGCTTTCAGCGGGCCGTACGTCTCCTCGGTAATTTTCTCGACGCTGGGGTCTGGCGTGGTGGCCAGGCGCGCTGTCTCGTCCTGCCCTTCCATGCTGTTGTCGGCGTAAACGGAGATGGAGGAAGTCAGAATGTACTGCTTCACTCTGGATGCCAGCAGTTTCGCTGATGCCGTCACATGGCGCGGGAAGTACGCCGTATTGTCGATTACGACGTCCCACTGGCCTCTTTCAATCGCCTTGAGGCCTTCGCCTTTGAGTGGATCGCGGTCGCCGAGCAGTGCTTCGACGTTCGGGAACATTCCGGGGCGCGTCTTGCCGCGATTGAACAGCGTCAGTTCGTGCCCGCGCGCCAAAGCTGCCCGCACGATCGCCGGCCCCAGGAAACCGGTGCCGCCCAGAATCAGAATCCGCTTTCGGTTCCGCGCCAATGCCGAGCGTCCACCCGCCGCGGCCAGGACGGAAGCGAACGCTCTTCGAGACATCGAGAAACCATTCGCCCTCATGTTACTGCCAGTTTAACTCCAGCTTCTGTTCCACGGTATATACCCGTGGTGGTAAAGTGAGCGGCATGGTGCGCTGGATACTGCTTCCGGTTTTCATCGCCACGGTGGGTGGCCTGTGGGGACAATCCGCCGATGTGCGCGAAGAGCAACAGACCTTCAAGACTTATCCGTTTTCCGGGCCCGATCCGTCTCCGATCATGACGCGATCGAGCATGTGGGGGCGCGGCCAAAGGCTCTACCCATACTTCTCGTTCGACAACCTGAGCTACACCTCGGTCGACAAGCCGTGGAACGTCGTGGTGATGGAGAACGCCTACATCAAGGTGTTGATCATGCCCGGCGAGGGCGGCAAGCTGATTGGCGCCATCGAGAAGAGCACCGGCAAGGAGTTTATCTATCTCAACAAGGTGCGGAAGTTTCGTCACATCGCGCTGCGCGGTCCCTGGACTTCGGGCGGCATCGAACTCAACTTCGGCATCGTCGGCCACACGCCGGCCACCGCCACGCCGGTCGATTACCTGATCCGCAAGAACGCCGACGGCAGCGTGAGCTGCATTGTCGGCACCATGGATCTGCCGTCGCGCACGCACTGGCGCGTCAAGTTCACGCTCGCTCCGGACAAGGCCTACATCGACACGCAGTCGCTGTGGTACAACCCGCAGCCGCTCAATCAGTCCTACTACGTGTGGATGAACGCGGCCAACCGGATTTCAGACGATCTGGAATTCATCTTCCCCGGCACCATGCACATCGGGCACAACTACGCCGAACCGAGCCGGCCATGGCCCCACACCAGCGATGGGCGCAACCTCGCTTTGTACAAAGAGCATAACGACTCCGACGAAGGCAGCTTCTTCATTTACGGAAAACTGAGCGAGTTTTCCGGAGCTTATTGGCATAATTCCCAATTCGGTTTCGGACACTGGGCCGTGCACGAAGAAGTGCCCGGACAGAAATTCTTCCGCTGGGATCTGGCGCGCTCCGGAGCCATCTGGGAGAGTCTTCTCACCGACACCGACGGGCCTTACTTCGAGCCGCAGAACGGGCGTCTGCTGGACCAGAACGACCACGAGTTCTTCGCGCCCTACACTACCGATCAGTGGCGCGAAATCTACTTCCCGTACAAGAAAATCGGGCCGATGGCGAAAGCCACCCCCTATGGCGCGCTGAATGTGCGCGTTGAAAAAGGCGAGACCGTCATCGGTTTCTGCGCGCTCCAGCCCATTGATGAAACGCTGGTGGTGCGCGAAGCGGGAAGGGAAGTGCTGCGCGACCGCGTCAAGCTCGCGCCCATGCAGGTCTACGAGAAGCGCATGCCGCTTGTCGTGAAGAAAGGCGCGCTGTTGGTCGAAGTCGGCGACAAGCTCACCTATACCGACGATCCCGACGACCAGCTTCTGCATCGCCCGCTGGTTTTCCGCAACTACGACAGTTCGACGCTCGAAGGCCTCTACCAGAGCGCGGAACGCGACGAGAAAGCACGAGACTACGACTCGGCTCTCGAAAAATATCTCGCCTGTCTCAAACGCGAGCCGCTGCACATGCGAGCGCTCACGCGTGTGGCCGAACTCTACTACCGCCGCGCCGAGTATCGCACGGCCCTCGACTACGCACGCAAGGCGCTCGACTACGTGATGTACGATCCCGACGCCAACTTCATCTACGGCATCATTTCCCGCCGTCTGGACAACCTGGTGGATGCCAAGGAGACGCTCGGTTGGGCCGCGCGGAGCATGAAGTACCGGGCCAGCGCGTACGGCGAACTCGGTGCCATCTATCTGATGGAAGGAAACCTCGACCGCTCACTCACGTATCTGAACCGTTCGCTGAACTACGACGCGAACAACATACGCACGCTCGAGCTGCTGGCGACCGCTAATCGTGTGGCTGGGCGCAACAACGATGCCGGCCGCGCGCTGGACAGGATTCTCGACGTCGATCCGCTGAACCACCAGGCGCGCTTCGAGCGGTATCTCGCGTCGAACAATGCAGCCGCGCTCGCCGAATTCAAATCCCTGATCCGTAATGAGCTGCCGCACGAGACGTATCTCGAAATCGCCGTCTACTATGCGAATTTGCGCCGCGACGCTGATGCGCTGCGTGTCCTGGAGGCGGCGCCGGAACACCCCACGGTGCGCTACTGGCAGGCGTATCTGCTGCGCGAAAGATCGCCCGAGCGCAGCCGCGAGTTACTTGATGCGGCCTCGGCGCTTTCTCCGTACCTAGTGTTCCCGTTCCGCGAGGAATCGATTCCGGTGTTCCAATGGGCCGCGCGCACCAAGCCCGGCGACTGGAAAGCGCGGTACTTCCTGGGTTTGATCTACTGGGGCCTGCGCCGCGCCGATGATGCCCGGCGTGTATTCGGCGAATGCGCCGACCAGCCGGACTACGCGCCCGCTTACATCAGCCGCGCGTATCTGAATCGCGACACGGACCCGGCCAGGGCACTGGCCGATTACCAACGCGCGCAGTCCATCGGAAAGGGCGATTGGCGCAACTGGTATCACCTGGCGAGCTACTACGGCAAGCGCGGCATGCACGACAAGGCGCTCGAATTGGCGCGCCAGGCCGCCGGTCTGTTTCCCAAAGAGGACCTGATCCGCATCCTGCTGGCGCGCACTCTGCTCAATAGCGGACACTACCAGGAATGCTACGCGCAACTCTCAAATGCCACCATTCTGCCGTTTGAAGGCCAGAGCGACGTGCACCGCATGTTCGTCGACTGCCAACTCGCCATGGCGATCGAGGAAATGAAACGCGGCAACTGGACGCGGGCCATCGCGCACGTGAACGGAGCGCGCGAATATCCTGAACGTCTGGGCACCGGCAAACCGCACAATCCGGATTACCGTCTGCAGGACTCGATCGAATCGGTCTGTCGTGCCGCCTCAGGTGACCAGGCCGCCGCGGAAGCCGCCTGGAAGCGCGTCGAAGCCGGCCGTAAATCCAAGCTCACGCGCGAAGCGTTGGAGCAATGGAGAAGCCGGACGCTTCCATCCGAGCCCGCTCTCGCAGCGCTGCGGCGGCTATCGGAAGCGATCCGGGGGCGGTGACGGGACTGCCGGCAACCTCGGTCATGGAGCCGCTCGCCGTATAATGGAGGAAACCCTCCATGCGGACTTTTTACATCGAGACCTTCGGCTGCCAGATGAATGTGCACGATTCCGAGAAGGTCTCCGGTGTGCTCGCCGCGCGGGGCTATCGTGAGGTCGAGACTCCCGAGCAGGCCGACCTGGTGGTGTACAACACGTGCAGTGTCCGCGATAAGGCCGAGCGTAAAGTCTACAGCCGTTTGCAGCAGTTCAAACGCGAAGCCGGGCAGGGCAAGCAGTTCGCCGTGCTGGGCTGTGTGGCGCAGCAGGAAGGCGAACGTATCTTCGACCGTGCTCCGCACGTCGGCCTGGTGTGCGGTTCGGCCAGCTACAATCGCCTGCCGGAGTTGCTCACGGAACTCGAAAACGGCAACCGTCGCGTCACCGGGCTCTCCATCGATACCGACGCGACATTCGAAACACCCTACACGCGCCGCGACAATCCTCATCGCGCCTACATCACCATCATGGAGGGGTGCAGCAAGGATTGCGCCTACTGCGTGGTGCCGCACACACGCGGGCCGGAACGCAGCCGCACGGCGCGTTCGATTCTCGACGAAGCCGCGCGTCTGGCCGATTCGGGCTGTACCGAAATCCAGCTGCTCGGCCAGAACGTGAATAGCTATGCGGACCCGTCGGAGTCCGCCGGCGGGTTCGCCGAATTGCTGGACGCGGTGGCGCGCACACCCGGGCTGAAGCGCGTGCGATTCACGACCTCGCATCCGCGCGATTTCGGCAAGGACATCGTCGACGCGATCGACGCGAATCCCATCATCGCCAATCACGTGCACCTGCCCGTGCAGAGCGGTTCGACGCGCGTCTTGGACCGCATGCGCCGCCAGTACACGCGCGAGGAGTATCTGGAACGCATCGGCTGGATCAAGGCGGCGCAACGCCGCATCGCCATTTCCACCGACATGATCGTGGGCTTTCCGGGCGAGACCGAAGCCGACTTCGCCGATACGCTGTCGCTGGCCGAACAGGTCCGCTACGATTCGATGTTCAGTTTCAAATACTCGCCGCGCCCCAATACGGCGGCGCTTGCGCTCGACGGACAGGTGCCGGATGCCGAAAGCGGCGCGCGGCTTACCGCGCTGCAGGAAGCTCAGCGCGCCATACAGATCCGCCGCCACGCCGAACTGGTGGGCACGGTCGAGGAAGTGATGGTGGAAGGCTACAACCAGGTAACCGGGCAGTGGATCGGCCGTACGCTCGACAACCGCGTGTTGAACTTCGTTCACGTTGCGGGGCACGGGTCGCCCCAGGCGGGTGGATATGCCCGCGTCCGCGTCACGCGCGCGGGTCCCAACTCACTCGCCGGTGAGAGTGTGGATCTGCTCTAATGGTGTTAGGGACGGCGATGGAAATCGAAATGAAAATCCGGGGACTGATGATGGACCCGGTCACCAACATGCCGATTGTCATCCTGAAGGATGTCAACGGCAGCACCATCCTGCCCATCTGGGTGGGTGTCTTCGAAGCCAACGCCATCGCGCTGGAGATCGAAAAGGTTTCCACGCCGCGGCCCATGACGCACGATCTCATCAAGAACCTGTTGATGGGGCTTGAAACCGGCGTGCGTAAAGTGGTGGTGAACGAACTGAAGGACGATACGTTCTACGCCCTGATCTGGCTGGAGCGTAACGGAGAGTTGATCAGCATCGATTCGCGTCCCAGCGACGCGTTGGCGCTCGCCCTGCGCCTGGATTGCCCCATTTACGTCGAGGAGACGGTCCTGAAGACGTCCAAAGCCACCGGGTCGGCCTCCGACAAGGTTACCAGCGAGGAATTGCGCAGGTGGCTTGAAAACCTCAACGACGAGGACCTGGGCCGCTACAAGATGTAGGCAGCGCCCGTCCCCCTTCCCAAGAACACAAAAACCCGCCGCGAACGCCTTCAGGCGTTCTAGCGGCGGGCTTAAAGCGTGGCAAGTCGCGCCAGGAGGCAGCTACTTCTTCTTGGCGACGGCCTTCTTCGCGACAGCTTTCTTCGCCGGCGGCGGAGGCGCGGGCCAGCCCTTCAGCTTCCCGGCTTCCACTTCCACCGTTAGGTTGAACGGCTCGCGGGTGAACGCAACCGGCGTGCCTTCAAACTCGAGTTCGGTGCCCGGATCGGCCTTCACGGCGCCCTTGGGCGGATTCTCGAGCTTCAAGGTGATTTCGGCCACTTCCGCTTTCTCGATCCCGACCACGATTTCCTTGGGGAACTTGGCCGGCTTGTGGGAAATCACGCGACCCTTCAGCGGCGGCAGCGCGGTGTCCTTCACGTGTTCGGCAAAGTACTGTTCGCCGTTGGCGGCGGCCAGACTCTCCTTCACGCGCATCCACAACGCCAACTGCGGGTTGGCCTTGGCGAACTCCTGGTCCTTAAGGCTCTGGATTTCCAGTTTGCTCAGCAACTTGAAGTCCGGACCCGGCTTGGGGTTGGCCGCGGCGTATTTCTTGATTTCGTCGATGCCCGAAGCGTCGCCGTGATAGGTCGTGTAGAGTTTCGTGAAGTACTGTTCGGCATTCTGTTTCGGCGTTCCCGTCAGCGCGCCGGGGCCTTCCATGGCGGCCGCGCGCGCGAAGTAGAACAGCGACTCGGCTTGGCGTTCGGCCTTTTTCTGGCCCAGGATCACCGCGCCCATCCAGTAGGCAACCTGGGCGTTGGCGGGATTAGCCTCCAAGGCCGTGGCGAAGCTCTTCTCGGAAGCCTCGTAGTTCTTGCGCTGCATGGCCACCCAACCGGTCGTGGTGTGCGCCACCGCTTCCAGTCCTAACTTCTCCTTCTTCCAGGCGTCTTCCGGCACGTTGGCCGGTTTGCTGGAATCCAGGTTCGCGATCAGGCTGTTGGCCGCCTTCTCGCCCGCGTCCAGAGCTTCCGGCGCCGAGTTGGCCAGCGTCACCGTCAACACGGTCTGCCAGTAAAGCCCCATCAGGTTCTTCGGATCCAGCGCGGTCATCTCCTTGGCCGTCTCGAGCATCTTCGCGCCGTTAGTCATCTTCTTGTAGGTGTCCAAGAAGTACGCGAGACGTTCGGCCTTGAACGCGGAATCCGGGTACTTTTCCTTCCAGGTGTTCAGGTACTCAAGTCGCTTGGCGTCGTTGGCTTCTTTCGTGACGCTCATGTACAGGTCGTACTCAGCCCGGTCCTTAACCTCCTTCTTGGGAGCCTGACACCAGGCGGCGCCAACACCCAGCACCGCCGTCAAAGCGATCGCCGTTACAACCTTCCAAGTTCGAACCAGCACTCTGTGCCTCCTGATCTGTGAGTAATCTTGCCACGCCTATTCAAGGTGAATCCGGCCGCCGCGACCTCGGCACATGACCTCGTTCCACCGACAGGCCTCACCCGGTGTGCAATTGCGGAGTATATCCGAATCAAAGCAAAGGGCGCAAGCGTCATCCGGCATGTTCATCTCCGCTGGCTGATTAGACGCCGCCACCCCCCGGCGAGTTCCCGCGCGCCCCGGTCCCGATACGGGCCTCCCGGCTGTGCTAGAATCCCCCTTTCCCATGCGCTTGGCTGACTTGGCTGTTATCGTTCTGTACCTGGCCGGGATCACCTGGTTCGGCGCCCGGTTTGGCCGTTCCCAGCACAATTTGCGGGACTTCTTTCTGGGAGGCCGCAGCGCCCCGTGGTGGGCCATCGCGTTCTCCATCGTCTCGGCGGAAACCAGCACGCTCACCGTCATTGGTACGCCGGCTCTCGCCTATAATGGGAATTTCGGATTCCTTCAGGTTGTATTTGGGTATCTGCTGGCGCGCCTGGCCGTCTCGGTGCTGTTCTTGCCGCACTATTTTCGCGGCGAAATGTACACCGCCTACGAGTTGATGCGGCGCCGCTTCGGGGAACACATCCGCAAGCTCACCGCTGGCACGTTTCTGCTGCTGCGGGCGCTGGCCGAAGGCGTGCGCGTGTTCGCGATTTCGATTGTGATTTCCATCGTCCTGGGCACGGGCGAGGTCGCCTCCATCGTGTTGATCGTGGGCCTGACGCTGTTCTATACCTTCGAGGGCGGAATGACGGCGGTTATCTGGACTGACGTGGTGCAGATGTTTCTCTACGTCGCCGGCGCCATTGTGAGCCTATACGCGATTCTGGGAACCATCCCCGGCGGTTGGAGCCACGTGGTGGATGTCGCCTCGGCCGCGGGCAAATTCCAGGTTTTTGATTTTCGCTTCGAATGGACGGCGGAGTTCTTTTCCCGGACCTACTCGTTCTGGGCCGGCGTGGTGGGCGGATGCTTCCTTACCACGGCCAGCCACGGCACTGAGCAGCTCATGGTGCAGCGCCTGCTGGCCGCGCGCAGCCAGGCGGAAAGCCGCGCCGCGCTGATGGCAAGCTGGGTGGTTATTCTATTTCAATTCACGTTGTTTCTGGTCATCGGCGCCATTCTTTACGTCCACTATCAGTCCAGCGGACTCACCGCTCCGTATCCGGCCGAGCGCATCTATCCGGATTTCATCTGGCGGCACTTGCCGGTGGGCGTGGCGGGCCTGGTCATCGCGGCCATTCTGGCCGCGGCGATGTCGAACTTGAGCGCGGCGCTCAATTCGCTGTCTTCCACTACCATCATGGATTTCCTGCGGCCGGTGCTGGAAGCCCGCGGATTGAACAAGACCGAAGCCGAATATCTGCGATGGGCGCGGTGGTCCACGTTGGCCTGGGGCGCGGTCCTGTTCCTCATCGGCATGTTGGCGCGCCGTTGGGGCTCGGTGCTGGAGGCTGGGCTTTCCATCGCCAGCGTGCTTTATGGATCGTTGCTCGGCGTCTTCCTGATGGGCGTACTGACGCGGCGGGTGGGCGAAGCGGCAGCCATGACGGGTATGCTCGCCGGGCTCACCGTTATGCTCTTTGTAAAGTTGGGAACGAATATCGCCTGGACCTGGTATGTGTTGATCGGAACATTGACGACGTTCTTAGGTGGTCTGGCGGCCAGTTACGTGTGGAGAAAACCGAATGAATGAAGCCCGGCAGAGCCCGGACGGACTGCGGCGCGAATTGGGGTTGTGGGGTGCGGCATCGATTGTCGTTGGGACGGTAATCGGCAGCGGAATCTTCCTGGTTCCCACGGCCATGATCAAACAGGTGGGTTCGCCCGGTATGGTGTTCGCCGTGTGGATCGTGGGCGGGTTGCTGACGCTGGCCGGTGCGCTTACCTACGCCGAGCTTTCGGCGTCGCTGCCGGAAGCCGGCGGCGAATACGTCTACCTGCGTGAAGCCTACGGGCCCTATTGGGGGTTTGTGTACGGGTGGACGCAAATGTGGGTGGCCAAGAGCGGTTCTGTGGCCACGTTGGCTACTGCATTTTTCTATTACCTGGCAAATTTCCGCCCCGCTCTCGAAGGAGTTTTGTGGGTTATCCCGCTGCCCATCGGACCCCAGGGCGGGCCGCTGGAAATTCGTTACGGACAATTGCTGGCCATCGCCGTGATCCTGGCGCTGGGCGTGGTGAATTTCTTCGGCGTGAAGGTTGGCGGCGGACTGCAAATCGTGGTCACCATCGTGAAGGTGCTGCTGATTGCCGGAACCATTGGCGTGGGGCTGCTGGCGCCACTTCCCGCCGGCGCGGCGGCTTCCGGGACGGTGGCCGCCACCGGCGGCGTCGCCGGGTTCTTCGCGGCGCTGGTAGCGGCGTTGTGGGCCTACGACGGATGGAACAACCTGACCATGGTTTCGGGCGAAGTGCGCGATCCGCAGCGCAACCTGCCGCCCAGCCTGGTGCTCGGTACCGCCATCGTGGTGGCGCTTTATCTGGCGACGAACCTGGCCTACTTCCGGGTTCTTTCAGCGGGTGAGGTCGCCTCCACCAATCGTGTCGCGGCCGCCATGATGGCGCACCTGATGGGACCGGCCGGGGCCGCTGCCGTGAGTATCGCCGCCATGATCTCGATCTTCGCGGCGCTGAACGGCTCGATTCTTTCGGGCGCCCGTGTCCCCTACGCTATGGCTCGCGACGGATTGTTCTTCGCCGCCGCCGGCCGCGTTCATCCGAGTTACCACTCTCCGTCAGTTTCCATTTTGCTCATGAGCGCGTGGAGCGCCGTGTTAGTTCTTAGCGGCCGTTATGAAGAATTATTCACATATGTGATCTTCGCCAACTGGATTCTCTACGCCATGTCCACGGCCTCGGTGATTGTGCTGCGGCGCAAGCGCCCCGATTTGGCACGGCCCTACCGTACCCCTGCGTATCCCGTACTACCGGTCCTGTTTGTGGCAGGCGCCATGGCGCTGGTACTTTCCACGCTCGTTAAATCGCCGCGCGAGTCGCTGCTGGGGTTGGCCGTGATTGTCGCCGGAATCCCGTTCTATTTGCGCTGGAAACGGCGCAAAATAGAGGCCATGAAGTACTAGAGGCGGCGCTGGAGCGCAAAATCCCGTCCCGTTCCGGATTTCGAGCCGGAAATGCAAAAATTGCAAATTCTGTTCCGAAAACAGAACAAGACACTTGAAAATCGGTTCAAGATGGGGTAAAACTGCAAATGGGAAGATCGGCGGAAGCCCCTGATGCGTTCTAAAAGCGGAACGGGCGGCTGCCGGCGGTGGACCTCTCTTGGAGCTGGCATGGATATTACAAAAATTCTGGAGGAATTGAGGCAGGAGCGCGAGCAAATCGACGAAGCGATCCTGACCCTCGAACGACTCGTGCAAGGTCGCGGCCGACGCCGCGGTCGGCCGCCTGCCTGGCTGGCCGAAATCCGTAAGAAGAACCGGCCGGTGGGGATCAAGGGGAAACCCGCCGTGACCAAAACCGCAGCCGCTTAACCGGGTCTCGGGGCGTGGGATCGCGCCCCGAGGTTCACTTGTACAGTAGGTAGTTCTCTCTCTGCTTCAAGAACTCTCCGATTTCCTCTCTCTGGTCTTGTAACAACAGTCGGGGATCTCGTCCCTTTTCAATCTCTTGCACCACTTTACGATTGCCGATCAGCCTCAGGTTTGCCTGTAGATCGATCTTGCCCGGATAGAGCTTCGCCAGCGCCGCGGCGAGTTCCAGCCCCAGGCGAGTGCTGTCAAATGCGTCGCGGCTGGTGATGACGAAACGGACCCCCTCAATGACGCGGCCGGCGTAGTTGGAACTGGTGGGCTCCAGGCGCGCCGGATACACACGCACTCCGGGTATGATTCTCTGATTCAAGTACTTAGCCAGCTCCGTGCCTTTAATCCAATCGGCTCCGATCTGTTCAAATGGGGCGTCGGTTCCGCGGCCGACCGAGTAATTCTTCGAATATTCCAGCAGCGCCACGCCCGGGTAGAGCAACGCAGCGTTCAGGCTGCGCAAATTGGGCGATGGGTTGACCCAAATCAGATTGGCCGAGTCCAGCCAGTCGCCGCGCTGCCAGCCCTTCATGGCCACGATGTCCAGCTTCAAGTTAAGGCCTTTCAACGCCGCATACATACGGGCTAGCTCGCCCACCGTCATGCCGTGCCGCACCGGCATGCGGAAGCAGCCGACGAAAGACTCGCGTCCCGCGTCCAGCATGGGACCCTCGACATGGACGCCGGTGATCGGGTTCGGACGGTCGAGAACCAGAAATGGAATCTTGCGTTTAGCGGCCTCTTCCATGGCGTAAGCCATTGTGGAGATGTAAGTATAGAAGCGGGCTCCGATATCTTGAATGTCGAAAACCAGGATGTCGACGTTGGCGAGCATCTTGGCCGTGGGCCTACGGTTGGAGCCGGCGTACAGGCTGTAGACGGGGATTTTGCTGGCCGCGTCACGGGAATGCGCGATGCGCGATTGGTCGAGCCGGCCCGTGATGCCGTGTTCGGGCGAAAACAGCGCGGTGAGCTTCACGCCGGCGGCAAGCATCAGATCAACGTTGCGTTTTCCGTCCCTGCTTAACCCGGTGTGGTTGGTGATAAGTCCGACCCGTTTGCCTTTCAATGTCGCGAAGCCGCCTGCCGCGAGCACATCCAATCCCGTCAGTACTTCGCCGTTGCGCGCCACCGTGCGATGCACGCCCGCGCCGGTGATGGTTTCGTTATATCCGGCCACGGCCACGCCGGGCGCATCGATGCCCAACGCGGCGGCGGTGATGGTGGCCACTTTGCCGCGGAGCGGCGACAGCGGCAAGCGCCGCTTGGGGTGCACGCTGTTGGCCAGCAGGATGACGGCGGTCTCAGTGGACGGGTCGATCCACAGAGACGTGCCGGTGAAGCCGGTGTGCCCGTAAGAACCGATGGGGAATAGATCGCCGCGATTGCTCGAAAAAGGCGAATCCACGTCCCAGCCGAAGCCCCGCAAGATGGGCTGGTCGGCGGGCGATGCGGGGGCAATGAATTTACGAACGCCTAGAGGACTGAAGATTCGCACACCCTGGCGCTGGCCCAGTCCGAGCAGCATGTCGGCGAATTTCAGCAGATCCGTCGCGGTGGTAAACAGGCCCGCGTGGCCGGCCACACCGCCCATGTAGCGGGTGGTTTCATCGTGCACCACGCCGCGCAGGGGCGCCGGATCTTCCTTGAGCCATTCGGTGGGTGCGATGCGCGGCCGCAATTCGGCCGGCGGACGGAACATGGTTTCGCTCATGCCGAGCGGGGCGAAGACGCGCTCGTGCGCGAATTCATCGAGCGGCTTACCGCTGGTCCGGCGCACGATTTCACCTAGCAGAATGAAGTTAATATCGCTATAAATAAATCGCTCGCCCGGTGCGGCGACCGGCACATCCACCAGTGCTTTCTGAATTCCGGTTTCGTATCCGCTCCAGACGGGGGTGAGATCCAGGTCCGGGCGCAGTCCCGAAAAATGCGTCAACAGCAAGCGCACGGTGATTTCGCTTTTGCCGCCCTGAAACTCCGGCAAGTAGGTGGTGACGCGATCGTTGAGGCGGATCTTGCCGTCTTCCACCAGAGCCAGGATGGCGCTGGTTGTGGCCACCACCTTGGTGAGCGAGGCGGCGTCGAAGATGGTGTCCAGCGTCATCGGCTCGCGCGCCGGTTCGAGCGCGCGGTTCCCGTACGCCTTGTAGTGCAACACCTGTCCCTTGTGCGCCACTAAAAGCACGGCTCCGGGGAGTTGATTCGATGCGATGGCTTGCTCGATCGCTTCGTCTAGCGCGCGAGAGCCCTGAAACGTCTGTCCCGGCGATACCCCTGCAAAACAGGCAAGCAGCAACAGGACGGTTGTGACTTGGACCAGGCGGGAATACATAGACCCTATCCTATCGACGGCAGGCGAAAAAGAAAACCACGGCCGAAGCTATGATGGAGGAATGGCGCGCACACTTGGCCGGTTGCGGCACGACTTAGAGTTTTTGCCTTCGCCGGTCAACGACCGGCCGGGCCTGCTGATCCGCGATCCTTTCCGTTACGCCGACACGACGCTGATTGTTCCGCCCTTGTTGGTGGAGTGCCTGCGTTTGTTCGACGGGCAATCGACGGACCTGGACCTGCATCAGTTCCTGGTACGGCTGACGGGGGACATACGGGCCGGTGAAGTGGGTGAGAGTTTATTGCGCGCCCTGTCGGAAGCCGCGTTTCTGGAGGACGAGACATACCGTGCGGCCCGCCGCGCGCGCCACGAGGAATTCGCAGCGACCAGCGTGCGTGTGGCCGCGCATGCCGGCGCATCCTATCCGGCTGATCCGGACGAGCTGCGCCGGATGCTCGACGGCTGTCTGGACGGCGCCGCCAGCGTGAGTTCCGATGCGGGACCGCTAGCCGGCATCGCCGCGCCGCATGCCAGCTTCGACGGAGCCGCCGAGTGCTACCGTGCGGCCTACGGCGCGCTCACCAATGATTACCGCGACCGTGTGTTCGTCATCCTGGGCACGTCGCATTCCGGTTCGCCCGACAAAATCGGACTCACTCGAAAACCCTTCGAGACGCCGCTGGGGACGGCCGCGACTGATGCGAAGTTAGTCGAGCAGCTGGCGGCCGTGTGCGGGTCCGGTGCGGAGGTCGAAGATTACTGCCACAGCACTGAGCATTCCATCGAATTCCAGGTTCTGTTTCTTCAACACCTTTTCGGTGCTGGGGTGCGCATTGTCCCCATCCTGGTTGGGGCGTACGTACAGAGCCTGATGTCCGGCAACGCGCCGGAAGACGCTCCCGAAGTGCGACGTGTGCTGGATGCCCTGGCCGTGTTGGCCGAAGCGGAGTCTCAAAAATTGTTCTGGGTGTTAGGCATCGATCTTGCGCACATGGGGCCGCGCTATGGAGACGACTTCGTGGTGGAGGCGTCGAGCGAAACCGCCCAGCAGATCGAAACGCGGGATCGCGCGCGACTAGAGCTAATCGCAGCGGGTGACGTGGCGGGATTCTGGAGCCGTGTGTGCGAGTCGCGCGACGATTTGAAATGGTGCGGCGCGTCACCGCTGTACACCTTCCTGAAAGCGATGCCCGGCGCGCGCGCCCGGGTAGCGGCCTACCAGCAATGGAACATCGATGAGGAAAGCCTGGTAAGCTGCGCGGCGCTGCACTTCCACGCAGCGAGTTAGCCGAAATCTGGTGGGAGAATTCGTCCGCTTTGGGCGCACTCTCATCCTTGAGAATACTCCGCTGGTTGGAAGCAATGCGGCGGGGCGATGGCCGGCGCCGCGTTCTCTTTGTGTGCCTGGGAAATGCGTGCCGCAGCCCCATGGCCGAGGCGTTCGCGCGAACACTCGGCGGCGACATACTGGTGGCCGAGAGTGCCGGCCTTCTGCCGAGCGACGGCATCTCCAAATACGCCCGCCTGGTGATGCTGGAAAAGAACATTCCGATCCGCAAGCGAACTCCGAAGTTGTTGTCCGATTTCAACCTGGCGAAGTTCGATCTGGTCGTGAATATGACCGGCCGCCCACTCACGTTTGTCCACGCCGGAGATGTGGTGGAGTGGGATGTTTCGGACCCAGCCGGAAGGAAGCTCACCAATCACCGCGCCGTACGCGACCGCATCGAAGCGCTGGTACGCAACCTGGTGGCGAATCTGCGCTTCCGCGAAGGTTTCGCTCCGCGGCGGGATCGCGCGCAATACGCCATGGCGGTGCTGCGGACGTTCGCGCTATTGGCTCTGCTGGCTGGGCCCGCATTCTCGACTCCGATCTACGACGAGCCCGCGAGCTTCGACGGTCTGCGGACAAGCCACGACCTGGTTTCCATCGGGTGGGCTGGATCGAACGCCTGGGTCAGTTGGGACATTGAACCGGCGCCCCATGGCGGTTACTTCTACCACTACGAGTTCGGCGGTCTAAACCGCGCCGGTTTCTGGGTTTTCTATCTGGAATCGGAACCGTCGGACGACGTGTTTCTGGGCTTCGACGCCGATCGCTGGGCAGTGAGTTTCTATTCGCGCGGCGCGCCGGTGTGGGGCAATTTCGTTTTGTTGGACGGGTTGCGCGGTGCGGTCTTCAATGCAGGCTGGGCGCAGCCGTATTCGCGGCGCACGTTCGATTTCATTGCGTGTCCGGGAGACGCTACACCTGCTGAAACGCCCGAGCCTTCTGCGTTGATTCCCATCGCGATCGTGCTGGTGTGCGCCCGGCGGCGCCGGAACTACTCCGGAACCGCGGCCATCCAGTAGCCGGGCCGCGTGCGGACGCGAGCCTTGGCATCGCTGGTAATCACAACGCGGATGGTGTGGAAGCCGCCCTCCAATTTGTTGTTGGGGCTGTAGCTGATGATGTACTGCGAGTGCAGGTCGCTGCCGATCTTGGTCAGGGCTTCCTCCAGGCCGCGCTGCGTGGAGAAGGAAAACTCCTTGCCGCCAGTGTAGTTGGTAAGCACCTCGGCTGGGTTGTCCACGAAAATGCCCTTCACCTGCTTGAAGATCTCGATGAACATCGGGATGTAGTTGCCGTACATGCCGGCGCCGCCGAAGGTCGCTACCGTCGTAGGCGTAACCGCGGCACCCGGCGGCAGAGTGCGCGCCGTGGTTGGGATAGCGTCGGGACGCGGCGCCTGCGGCTTACCGAAAAGCGTGGTGACTACACGGTTGATGTTCACGGTGTAGGCCTGTATGTTGTGGATCTGTGCTTCGGTCATCACCTCGCGCACGTGCGGCCCTTCGCTGCCGCCATCGCGCGTTTCCGAAATGAGCAGGATCACGCGCCGGCGGTCGGCCGGACGGCGGCGCAGCATGTGTATGCTCTCGCCGACAGCGTCCACCATACGGCTGGTGGTCGAGCCGGCATTGATCTTTTTGATCGCGTCGTTGACCTTCTTGCCGTCGGTCGTGAAATCCTGCATTACGCGCAAGCGGTGATCGAAAGCCAGCACGGCGACTTCACCCTGCTCGCCGGCGATGAGTCCCTCAATCAGCGGGCCGATGGTCTTGATCTTGTCGAGCACGGGTTCGACGCCGGCGTTGGCCTGTATGGCAACCACCAGCGAAATGGGAATGTAGCTGACCTCGACCTTGATGTTTTGTAGCGAGTCGTTGTCGTAGAGACGGAAGTCCTGCGGTTTCAGTCCGTTTATGAAATGGCCATCGCGATCAGTGACCACGGTCGGGGCCACCACGATGTTGACGGTGGTCTTGAACGGAGTCGATGGCTGACTGTCTTGCCCGAACAGCAAGGCGCTGACGAGAGGAATCCAGAGAACTCGCTTCATGGCCGTATATTTAATGGACGGCGGCATTGGGCTCGGCGTTTCGAGCTTCAGCCGTGTTTCGTCGTGCCCGCCAGCAGTTCCAGGACATGGGGCACCAATTCCACGATAGCATCTAACGATTCGACTGCACCTCGTGGAGAACCCGGCAAGTTAACAATCAGGACGCGGCCGGCCACGCCTGCCACGGCGCGGCTAAGCGCGGCGAGTGGCGTATGGCGCGCGCCTATCGCGCGCATGCGCTCGGCCAGGCCCGGGATTTCGATGTCCAGTACGTCGCGCGTGGCCTCCGGCGTAACGTCGCGCTTGGCGATGCCGGTACCGCCCGTGGTGAAAATGGCCGAGACCTGACCCGAGTTGGCGAGCGCGCGCAGGCGCGCCGCGATCGGCTCGCGTTCATCGGGCAATGTTTCGGCGACGCCGATTTCCCAACCCCAGCGCTCCAGGCGTTCGCTCACCGCGGGACCGCTCTCATCGGCACGCAGGCCGGAGAACGACGAATCGCTGATGGTGAGTACGGCGGCACGTATCATGATTTCCTCCCCGGCGCCGCGCGGCGATAGTCGCCGCTTTTGCCGCCGGTCTTTTCAAGCAGCACGATCTCGCGAATCTCAATGCTCTTATCGAGCGCCTTCGTCATATCGTACACGGTGAGCGCGGCCACGGCGGCGGCGGTGAGCGCTTCCATCTCGACGCCGGTCCGTCCGGTGGAACTCACACTGGTGGTAATTTCGATTCCGCGCGCGCGCGCCACAGCTTCGACATCGACGTGTGTGAGCGGCAGCGGATGGCAGAGCGGAATCAGGTCTGAGGTGCGCTTGGCGGCGGCGATGCCCGCGATGCGCGCGACTTCGAGCGGATTGCCCTTCGGGTTCTCCGCGAGTTTCCGAAGTACCGTAGGACGCATTGCGACAAAAGCCCGCGCCCGCGCCGTGCGCACGGTTTCCGGTTTTGCCGCGACGTCCACCATGCGCGCGCTTCCAGCCTGGTCGTAGTGTGTGAGCGTCTTCTTCCTCATTTGGGCAACACCTGTATGTATTCGCCTTCGTGCCAGAGTTCGCGCGCGGCGTCGGCCACCAGGAATGCGTTGGCGCGGACCACGGCGGGTATGTCGCTGGATCCTTTCCAGCCGAGCGGTGTAAGGTGGCCGTCTTCGCCCAGATGCGCTGGAAGGAAACGCGTGAGTCCGGGCTTGTGACGGAAATCGGCGGCCAACGGCGCCTGCGCGAAAGCGAGCGGCGCTTCGCGTTGACCACCGAGCAATTCAACGGCGGCGCGCGCGAACAGTTCGAACGTCACCATGGTGGACGATGGGTTGCCCGGCAGTCCGAAGAAGAACGTGCCTTGCGCGCGGCCGAACACCAGTGGTTGGCCGGGTTGTATCAACACGCGATCGAAGTAGAACTCGGCGCCGAGCGACGCCAGCACCGCTTCGACAACGTCGTACTTGCCCGCCGATACGCCGCCGCTGATCAAGAGCAGATCGCTGGCGAGGCCACGTTCGAGAGCCGCGCGCGTTTCGGCGTGTGTATCACGCGCCACTGGCAGGACCTCGGCGATGCCTCCGGCTCGGCGCACCTGCGCGGCGAGCGAATACGCGTTCGAATTGCGTACCTGATGGGGCAAGGGAGTGGCTTCGACCGGAACGATCTCATCGCCGGTGGCGATAATCGCGACGCGAGGTTTCGCGAAAACCTCCAGAGTCGCGTGGCCGGTGTTTGCGGTCATCGCGATTTCCGCGTAGCTCAAACGCGTGCCCGCGTCGATGAGCGTCGATCCCTGGCGTGCTTCCGCCGCGCGCGGATTGACGTATTCGCCCAGCGGCGAAGCGCGATCGATGCGCACGCGCGCGCCTTCCCGCACGGTGTACTCGACCATCACGACGGTGTCGGCGCCATCGGGCATCGGCGCGCCGGTCATTATCTCGACGGCCTGGCCCGCACCGACGCGTCCGGTGTAGCTCTCGCCAGCACGCACTTCGCCGATGACATCGAGCGTAGCGGGAAGATCGGCGGCGCGGACGGCGAAGCCATCGCGAATGGAACGGTCCACCGGAGGAAGATCACGATCGGCCAGAACGGGAGCGGCGAGCACGCGGCCCAACGCATCATCGAGTGGCGCGACTTCAACCGCCGGCACCCGCCGCGCCGCGAGCACTCGTTCCACAACGCACCGCCGAGCTTCGCGAAAAGCCAGTGTGGACACGAAGGACATTCTAGCAGTGC
>CAZDIZ010000046.1:0-24756 GCA_964505625.1 uncultured Solibacteraceae bacterium
GATTCTTTGGCCGCGGCGCTGGCCGAACTGCAGGTCACCACGGAAGACTTGCGCCGAAAGAACAACATGCTCGAAACGGCGCGCCGCAGCGTCGCCGAACAGGACCGGCTGGCCAGTCTGGGCTTGCTGAGCGCGGGCGTGGCGCATGAATTGAACACACCGCTGGCGGTTCTGCGCGGCTCGGTAGAGCAGATGCTCGAAACGACACACGATGCGCCGTCGCGCGCCCGGCTGGAGCGCATGTCACGAGTAACTGAGAGGCTGCAACACGTGAGTGAAAGCTTGCTCGAATTCTCACGTGTGCGGCAGGAAGAAGTGGGCCGTGTGTCGGTCGATGCGCTTCTGCGCGAGGCCTGGGAACTGGTCGCCATCGATCCGAAAGCGCAGTCGGTACACGCCGATTTCCAGATCGACCGTGAACACGCCGTTCGCGGCAACGCCAATCGCCTGAGCCAGGTCTTCGTAAACCTGCTCAGAAACGCGCTGGACGCCGTCTCGACGGGTGGTCGCATCGTGGCCAGTTCGCGCCGCACGGTTTCGGCGGACGAGCCCACCATCGTTATCGCGATCGAGGACGACGGCCCCGGCATTCCCGACGACGTGCTACCCAACCTTTTTGAGGCGTTTGTCTCCAAGCGTTTAGACGCGCGGGGCACCGGTTTGGGACTGACCGTCGCCGCCGGAATAATTGAGCGTCACCACGGCCGCATTTCCGCATCTAATCGAGAAGGCGGTGGTGCGCGCCTAGAAGTGATCCTAACGGAAGCAAGCGAGGAGTCCGACACATGACGAAAAACAACACCAGGCTCGCCGCCATCCGGGTTGCCGTGCTGGACGACGATAACGACTTTCGCACGTACCTCGAGGATTTCCTTCACAGCGAAGGGGATTACCATGTGGGGACTTTCGCGCATCCCGACGAGTTGTTTCAGGCGTCGCGCGAACAGCCCCCTGAAATCGTGCTGTTGGACATGAAGATGGGCGCCGTGCGCGGCGAGGACGTTCTCGAGCAGCTCAACTCGCAGCACCCCGGCACGTGCGTGATCGTCATCACCGGTTATCCGTCGCTCGAGGATATGCGCAAGACCTTCAAGCTTCGCGTCTTCGACTATCTGTCCAAACCCTTCTCGCTCACGCAACTGCGTCAGACGCTGGAACATGCCGCCGCCACGTTCGGCTTCGGGCGCGGGCCGCTGGATCGTCTTCGGCGCAACCTGGGACATCGCGTCAAATTGCTCAGAACCGAGCGCGGATGGTCGCTCAAAGACATGGCCGCCACGAGCGGGCTGAGCATTTCGCAGCTCAGCGCCATCGAGCGCGGCGCGAATCTTCCCAGCATCGAAAGCCTGCTGGTGGTCAGCCAGACGCTGGAACGGAAACCCTCGGAATTGCTGGCTTCGATCGAGTTCTGACCGCGCTTGCCACTCGCGGCGCGGATCTGCGAGACTCGAAGTTCATGCCCCTCCCTTCGAGATTCAGGTGGGCTGTCCAGTTTCTGTTGTGGTTGACGCTGGCGCTAGCTCTATCAAGTGCCCGCGCGCAGGCGCCGGCAACTGCACTATCCCTGCCGGCAAAGGAAAACCTGGCATACACCGTCGAGTGGCGCTTCATCCACGCCGGCAATGTGCGGCTTACGCTGGCGAGGATGCCGGAGGCGGGCGAGACGACCTACCGCGCCGGGCTGCAACTGGAATCCGCGGGGCTGGTATCGCGGCTCTATAAGGTGGACAATCGCTACACGGTAGATCTCTCCAATCAGTTGTGCGCTCTCCGTTCCCTGCTCACAACCAATGAAGGCAGTCGCCGGAGAGAGACGAAGGTCAACTACGACAAGCAACGCCGCAAGGCGTCGTGCATCGAACGCGACCTCAATCGGAACCTGACCGTCGCTTCCAGCGAAGTCGATATCTCGCCCTGCGTACACGATGTGGTGGGCGGGCTCTATTATCTGCGGACGCTGCACACCACGCCGGGGCAGGTACTGCACGTTCCGGTCAGCGATGGAAAAAAGAGCGTGTCGGCTCGCGTCGAAGCACAGGAACGCGAAGAGGTCGTCACGCAGGCGGGAAAGTTCCAGACCGTCCGCCACGAAATTTTCCTCTTCGACAATGTTCTTTACCGCCGCAAGGGGCGTTTGTTTGTCTGGCTTACCGACGACGCGCGGCGGCTCCCCGTGCAGATACGCATCCGGCTGCCGCTCTACATCGGCACCATCACGCTGCAATTGAATAAGGAAGAAAAGTCATGAAGATGTTCGTTCATCCGATCGCGGCAATCGTTCTGGCCGCGACGCTTCAGGCGCAACCCAACCCGCTCATGCCGGCGCGCGAAGCGCTGCCGGTGTTCGAGCGTGGAGCGCATCTGATGGAATCAACCACGCTCGCCACGCCGGAGTTGGGCCGCGCCGGCGCGCCGCTCATCGAGAACTACCGTACCGCGCTCGACGCGTTACGCGAAGCGCCGGGGCAGAATCACGCCGGACTGACCTATACGCTTCTGGCCAGCCTGCGGGCCTATCTGGCGCTCGGCGACGCCGTGCCCAAGCCCTATCCGTATCCCGAGGAAGCGCGCAAGCAGTTCGCCGAGTTGCGCGATGTGTCCAACCGCATTGAGTCGCATTTTCGCACGCTGCTGGATTCCAAGGAACGCGGTTTGCGCAATCCCGACCGCGATAACTTGAACCGCTACGCCGAGGCGAACGCCAAAGTGGGTCCGCTACAACCCGGCAAGCCACGCATCGTGTTCCTCGGCGATTCCATCACCGACGGCTGGCGCTTGAACGAGTACTTTCCGGAGCGCGACTTCATCAACCGCGGCATCAGCGGACAGATCACCGGCGAGATGCTGGGCCGTTTCAAAGCCGATGTGATCGACTTGAAGCCGGCTGCGGTGTTGATCCTGGCCGGCACCAACGACATTGGTCGCGGCGTGCCGCTTACCACGATCCAAAACAACCTGAGCATGATCGCGGATTTGGCGGTGGCGCACAGGATCAAGCCGATCTTTGCGTCGGTGCTACCCATCAGCGACTATCACAAGAACGTTAACCCGTCGTTCGCGCAGAGCCGCCGCCGTCCGCCCGAGCAGATTCGTTCGCTCAACCAATGGCTGGTGGGCTTCACGCGCGAGCGCGGTTTCACCTATCTGGACTACTTCTCGAAGATGGTGGATTCTGCCGGGATGCTGCGCGCCGATTTGGCTGACGACGGTCTGCATCCGAACAGCGCGGGTTACCGCGTGATGGCGCCGCTGGCCATTCAGGCCATCGAAAAGGCCGCGCCCGGCGCCGGCCCCGTACCAGAAAAGGAAAGCCGCAAAAAGCGTTTTGGCGTATTCTAGAACCTGGTGACAGAACCTGGTGACAGACGGGACGTTTTCCGATTAGTGGAAAACGTTCCGTCTGTCACCGGGTTTTGGAGCAACGGCGATGATTAACCTTGCACTCGGTATGCTTCTGACGCTCACGGCGAGGCAAGTTGTGCCGAACGCGATGGTGCCGCCGGAAGAGCAGAAGAAGATTTTGCGCGAAGCGCACATTTACGCAACGGATTACTCCAGGAACCTGCCGAATTTCATCTGCACGGAAGTCGTCAGGCGTTACTCGCAGGTCACCGGAAAGAATACCGGCCACACGGATATCGTCAAGCTGAACCTGAGCTTCTTCGACCAGAAAGAACGCTATCGCGTGATTTCGGTCAATAACCGCCCGGCCAACCTCAGCCTGGAAGAACTGGGCGGCGCCACCACGCAAGGCGAATTCGGAACTCAGTTGAAGGCCATCTTCGCGCCGGAGAGCCGAGCGCAGTTCACCTGGGTGCGCTGGGCACGCCTGCGCGGGCGGCGTACACACGTGTTTTCCTACCGCATCTCGCGGGAGAACTCCCAGTGGACCGTCGTGGGTGAAAACCAAAAGGCGGTCGTAGGCTACACTGGCCAAATTCATGTGGACGCGGACACCGGAATGGTACTGCGCTTTACCTGCGAGGCCACGGAGTTTCCCAAAGGGTTCCCGATTGACTGGGCCAAGGCCTCGCTAGATTATGGCTTCGTCAAGCTTAAGAATCGTGAATTCTTGTTGCCGTTGCGATTTGAAACCCGGCTCAGCGGCAGCCGCATCGAGTCCAAGAACGAAGCAGCGTTCCAGCAGTACCGCAAATTCGGCTCGGAAGCCACCATCCGCTTCGACGAGGCCGAACCAGCGCCCAAGTAACCGCGCAAGGCGCTTCCGCGTTTTTTGCGACACAATGAAGATATGAAGTCCCGGCTAGCGTTTGTGGCGCTGTGTGTGTCGTTCGCGGTGTTGGCGCAACAGAAGTTCACCGTTGAGCAATTGGCCGCATTCATCAAATCGTCCGTGCAGCTTCAGCATAATGATCGCCAGGTGGCTGCGTATCTGCGCAAGGTAACGCTCACCGAAAAGCTCACCGAAAGCGCGCTGGAGGACATCCAAGGATTGGGAGCCGGCGAGAAGACCATCGAAGCGCTGAAGGCTCTGCGCGATGCTTCCAAGAACCTTCCCGCTCCGCCGCCGCCCAAGCCGAAGCCGGGTCCGGTCACCATCCCGCCGCCTCCGGACGAGGAACAGAAGAAGGTCCTCGAAGAGGTGCGCGATTACGCGACCAACTACACCAAGCGGCTGCCGGACTTCATCTGCACCCAGGTCACGCGGCGCTACGTCGATCCATCGGGCCTGGAGTTCTGGCAGCGGGAAGACGTCGTCACGGCGCGCTTGAGCTACTTCGAGCAGAAGGAAGACTACAAAGTCATGACGGTGAACAATGCGCCCACCAACCGCACCATGGATCAACTCGGCGGCACCACATCGGCCGGTGAGTTCGGCAGCTTGATGCGAGAGGTTTTCGATCCGGCCAGTCACACGCAATTCCACTGGCAGCGTTGGGCGACTTTGCGCGGGCGCCGCATGCACGTCTTCCAATACCACGTCGCGCAGGCCTATTCGAAGTGGCGCGTTTCCTACGAGAAACGGGAAGAAATCGTCCCCGCTTACAGCGGCCTGATCTACGTGGACCGGGACACGTCCATGGTCATGCGCATCACCTTGGAGGCTGAAGGGATGCCACCGTCATTTCCCATTCAACAGGCGGGCACGGTACTCGATTACGACTTCGTCACCATCAACCAAAGCGAATACGTGCTGCCGCTTCGGGCGGTTCTCCGCATGCGGAGCGGGAAGCTCCTTTCGAAAAACGAAACCGAGTTCCGCATGTACCGGAAGTTCTCCGCTGAGGCGACCATCACCTTCGATACACCCGAGCCGCTTCCGGAAGACAAGACCAAGGAACAGCCGCCGAAGTAGTGCGCCGGGCGGCGTGCTAGTAGTTCCGCCGGCCGCCTAGCGCTTCCACGGCATAACCCGCCGCCGTGGCCGCCTGCGAGACGGCTTGCAGCAGCGCGATCAACAAGCCGCGCGGAAACGCGCACGTTACAACTGGTTTGAGCAGCAGCCCCAGGTACATGAGCGGGCTCTGCGGTGGGAACCTGTGCGACCGTTCGTGCGCACTCCAGTAGCGGCGTGCACCGCGTCCGTAGTGGAAATGCTGCCGGCAATAGCTCGCAAACGTCAAATGGTGCTGATGGTAAACCAGCGCCTCGGGCGCCCAACGCAGGCGCTGTCCTTCGTGCACCCATCTGCGGCAGAATTCACGATCCTCTCCACCGGGGTGGCGAAAATCAGGATCGAAGCCGCCCACGGTCAGGAAACGTTCACGCGGCACCGCGAAGTTGTTGGTGGTACAGAAAGTGGGACTGCCTTTCGTCGCGCCAAGGTAGGCGATCACGTAGTCGCTCTGCCACTGGCTGGCCACCGAAAAGATGTTGGTGAGCGTATTGACGACACGGCCGCCGACAGCCACATCCGCCGCCGTACTCAGCACGGCCGCCAGTTGGTGCAGCCACTCCTCCGCGGGTGCACAGTCGGAATCGGTGAAGGCCAACCACTTGCCGCGCGCCTGCCGAGCGCCGTAGTTGCGCGCGGTGGCGGGTCCCGCGTGCTGCTGTCGGAACAGGCGCACAGGCAAGCGGTCCTTAAGGCGCGCGACCAGATCGTCGGCCCGGTCCTGGCTCCCGTCGTCCACCAGCAACACTTCAAAACGGTCGCGCGGGTAGCGGACGCGCGCAAGCGCTTCCAGACACTCCGACAACGCATCCAAACGGTCGCAAAAGGGAACGACGATGGAGAAATCCATGGATGTCACCTTCCGCCTAGCAGATAGCCGCGCGCTTCGCCGAGCGACCACGCCGCGAGCCCCAACGCCAGCAGCGGCGTCGCCAGAATGAACTCGCCGATGTAGCGCCGGTTGCGCAAGACACGCCTCAAGACCCTGAACCACAACACCGCGGCCAGCAGCGGCGCCGCGCAAGCGTATGCCCAGCGGCGCCATAGCGAAAACCCGCGGTCGCGTACACGCAGCCGGGCGAAGCTCTCACCGTGAAATCGCTCGTGCGCCAGAAACGGCCAGAAGCACTCCAGACCATGATGCGCCACCTGAATGCCGGGAACGAAACGCGCCTTGCGGCCCGCTCGCGCCAACTTCCAGTGTAAGGCTGTGTCGGAGCAGTACACGCCTTCGCGGAACGGCCCGAACTCGTCGAACAGGACGCGGTGAAACGACAGATTGCACGTCGGGATGTCGTCCATCCACACAGGTCTTCCCGGCGGCATCCACTGACTGAATTCGCAGAAGTAGCCGGCCCAGTCGAGCAACCGCGACCGCGAACCGTTATCCACAACACCGCCCACCGTTGTGTTGGAGCCGCGCTGTGCTTCCGCCATCCGCTCCAGCCAATCCGGCGCCGCGACGCAGTCCGCATCGATGAACGCGAGCAACTCGCCTTGCGCCTCGGCAATGCCCGCGTTGCGCGCGTCGCCGGGGAACTTGCGCGTGTCGAAGTGCAACAGCTTCACCCAGGCGTATCCGCCGCGGATGATCTCGTCGGTGCCGTCGGTCGAACTATCGGCGACGATCACTTCGAATTTCCTGTCGGTGCGCTGCGCGGCGAGTGAGTCCAGGCAGCCGCGTATAGTGCGCCGCGCATTGCGGCAGGCGATAATCACGCTGATTTCAACTGGCGTCATTCCGGATCACGCTCCCAGGGTTCGCGCATGAATGCCATGCGATCCTCGACAGCGTATCCCATACCGGGTGTCGTGTTCGCATCGACAACGTAGTAGTTTCCCTCATCGTCGGCAATGATGTCGAGTGCACCATATTCGAGCCCAAATCCTTCGGCAAACCGGTATGCTGTTTCTAGAAGCGCGACGGGCAGTTCGCCGCGCAATTCTCCCCGGCGAAGGAAGAACTCCGTGCAGCCGCTACAGTGCGCCAACTTCTTCACCTGACGCGCCGACACGCCGGTTGAAAACACGTAGTGGTCGAGCGAAATGCGAACGCGCCACATACGATGCTCCCGGTTATCGATGAAGCGTTCGATGAAGACGTCCGGATTGCGCCAGGCGGACTCATTGACGCATGCGCGCGGCATCACCTTGTAGTCGAACGCGTTGCGTATGGCGCGTCCCGGCTTGCGCACGCCGAGCAGCTTGCGCTGGCTTCCGCTGAGCAAACGTTCGCTGCGTCCGCCGTAGTTGAAATCCGACTTCACAATCAGCAACTCCTCCGCGTCGCCTTCCGGCAGGACCTCGACGCTCGGGAGTTCCAGCCGGCGGCAAAGCGCCTGCACCACGCGCTTGCTCAGATTGGCTGGCCGTGCGTTCACCACGCGAATCGAACGGGTTTCCAAAGCTTCAATCAACTCGTGCCGCTCCACCGGAAACCGCGAAGTATCGGTCAGGTCCAGATGAAACAGAAATCGCGTCACACTCGGCGGAAGCAGACGTAGAACATCCTGGCAGGTGTGGCCGGGCCGCGCCGCGATGCGCAGGACATCCGGCAACAGCGCCTTCACGTACCAGCCGTCCCAGGACTTCCATTCGTAAACGGCATTACGAGGCGTTTTGCAGCGGCACTCCACCGTTTTGCGCCACGAAAAAAAGTCGAGCATTGGATCTCATCTACCCTTGGTTAGACTATTATGTACGGTTAGCCTTGCGGATTGCACCCGGGATTCATCCGCGGCCGTTGGAGCTCTAGTTTGTCGATTGTGTCATCGTTCTCATACGCTGTTACGCGCCTGCGGCGCGTCGCCTGGACGTTCTACTTCAAGCAACTGCGCCCTCGTCTGCCCAAGTGGTTTATCGGTGGAGCGTCGGCCGTGTATCGCCCCTATGTGATGTGGCGCCTGTCACCGGCGGCCACGCGCGCGCTCGGACCGAGGCACGCCATCAATCGCGCGCGCATCGATGTGGACATCACCTGGGTGTGCAAGCTGCGCTGCATACACTGCAACCGTTCCTGCCAGCAGGCACCCACCGAGGAGCGCATGACCGTGGAACAATTCCGGTACTTCCTGGAAGAAAGCCGCGAGCGTGGCAATCCGTGGCGTCAGATTCACCTGAACGGCGGCGAACCAACGCTGCATCCACACCTGTTTGAAATGCTCGATCTGCTGCTTGACTACCGCCGCCGCCATGCCCCACACACGCACCTGAAGATCACCACCAGCGGGCACGGCGAAGAAGTGGCAGAAGTGCTCAAGCGCATTCCGCCGGGTATCTTCGTGCGCAACACGTCGAAGCAGTCCTGTTACCAAGATGCCTTCGTTCCGCTCAACATCGCGCCGGTGGACTTGCCCGAGTATCGAGGCGCGGATTTCCGCAACGGTTGCCAGATCATTCGCGACTCAGGCTTCGGCCTCACGCCCAACGGCTACTATCCGTGCGTGCTGGCCGGAGCCATCGACCGCATCTTCGGATTCAATCTTGGCCGCATGACGCTGCCCGCGCCGGACGATGCGATGGAGCACGAGATCTCGCGTTTCTGCTCACTCTGCGGATTTTTCCGGACGAACTACTCGGTGGAAAACGGCGGCCTGCCGCAACTGTCGCCCTCCTGGGAGTACGCATATCGCGCCTACCGCGAGCGCCGCCCCGAACTGCCGGCCTACCCCGGCGTGGCCAGGCCGCTTTCAAACGCCGCGAACGTGTAATCGCGCACGCGCTACGGCACGCAGAGTTCGAAGGCGTGCAGATGATGTGTGTGCAGTTGAAATGCCTGGTAGAGCAGCTCGGTGCCGTAGCGCACGTCGGGAGTGAAGCGGAAACTCCAGCTTTCATTGCTCAGCAGCAAGGGGATGACGGCGCCGGGCCGGACCGCCGCATCCAACCGTATGACGCTGGTCAATTCGCGAGCTCCCGTCCACTCGCGTTGCTTGGTTTCTTCGAAACGCGCCACTTCGGCCACGTACGGTGAATCGGAAAACACTTTGGCGCGATGCCAGCTATCCTTGTCGAACGGGTCCATCCCCTGTCGCATGCGCACCCAAATGGTGGCTTCCTCTCCAGGTTCCAGACGCCCGTTGCCGTTGCCTTTTCCTTCCGTGACCTCGCGCTCCACCATGAAACCACCGCCCTGGTTTCCTTTCTGACGGAACACACGGAACCGCGCGGTACGGCCGTCGAGGATCTCGACGGCTTCGGCTTTCGGTAACACCGACGGCACAATCAACACGTCGAATTCCCGCTCGACGTTTCTCACACCATTCCCGGTGATCTTGACGCGCAATCGCGCCCGCTCGAAGTAGCCCTCGCCACTCGTGAATCTGGCGCGCAATTTGCCGGAGAGGTCTCCCGTCTCACCGCCACCAAGCCGGGCGATCACGGCCTCGCCATGCAGCATCTCCACCGTCGGGTATTCGCTCGCGACCAACACATGCAGATTCTCTAACGGCTTCTCACCCGGATTGTAGATGCGAATGGGGAGTGCGACCTCGCGTCCTGGTTGAACGCGCAAATCGCCATTCTCGTGGATGGGCAGTAGAACAGGAACTTGCGCGCCGGCGCCTGGTGCGAGAATACTCACATCCACTCCCGTACCTGGCAACTCAATTTCGAGCCGGCCTTGGGCGCCGGCGCGTCGTCGCTCACGTACCAGGCTCCCGGAGGAAAGAGCCCGGATGAGCAAATCGAACTTGTCACCCGGCCGGTAGACAGGCGCCGTCGTCACACGTACGCGGCTCCCCTTTACCGGCGGACCATCGGGCGCCCAACGCCGCGTGCGCAAACGGAAGCCACCTGGCTCCACGTCTTCCAGGCAGGTAAAACCCGCTCCGTCGCGCCACGTCTCGACGCGGTAGCCCCACACCTCGAAAACACGGTGTGAATCAGTATAGTTCCATACTACCGGCGTAGTTTTCAAGTCCAAAGTGCTCATGGCGCCTAGGTGAAACGCTAGTGTCTCTTCAATAGAAGTAGCCCAGTGCCGATGATACTCATCCTGACGATATTCAAAATTCACCTTAGATCGAGCGTAAGCCGCACGCGTTTCTTCATGATATTGACTGATATAATCGCCACTTGCACGAATTAGACGCACCATCGTGTGCAGATGATTCCCGGTATGGTCTTTCGGCCGCCAAAGCACCCGGGCGCCTTTTTCGCCGACATAGAATTCCGGGCCTGGATTAAAAGCCGATGCGCTGCCAACCAGGTCGGGATAACGCGCACTTAAATACAGACTCATAAAGCCGCCCATACTCAGACCCGACGTCGCGCGATGCGCCCGGTCGGCGATGGTGCGGTACTTCGAATCGATGTGCGCGACCAATTCCCGGAAATATTCTCCGAAGTCGTAATCGCCGCCTTCGGCCATGACGTCGTACGGCGTGCCGCCGTAGAACCCCTTGTAATCGCGGGCCACATAGCCGTCCGGGCAAACCACTATCAGATCGTGCGACGCCACGAACCGCGCCAGGCGCGGAATGGTGTCACGCCCGCCATCGTGGTTTTCCACCGTGTAGCGGTCGCTGTGGCTGTGCCAGTAATACACCACCGGATAACGCTTCCCGCTGGTTTCGTAGTCGGGCGGCAGGATTACGCGGTAATGACGGTCTTCCTTAAAGACTTTCGAATAGTGCGTATGGTCGGAGATCTGTTTGGACGCGGCGCACGCTGTGAATGCCGCCAACAATCCCGCAAAGCAAAACCGTGTCATTGTAATGTGACCTTGGCCGCGATGTCACCATGAAATTCTGGCGGCCGCATTTCCAAACCATAGCCGAAATGGTCCAGCCGTTTCACGCTGCCGCGATCGGTGCGCACCACGCGGCCCTCGTTTGTGTCCCACCATTCAATGCGATAGTCACCATCCGCGAGTCCGGTGATGTTGACGCTGGCCGCCGCTTGGCTGGGACCCTCGACGGCTTTGCCGTCAATCACCCGGAACGCCAGCGTATCGTGCAACCACACAAACGCGCGGCGGCCGTCGGTCAACCCATAAACGTCCAAGCTCACCGGAAGACTCGGCCGCGATTGCCCGACGGCCTTCCAAACCGAATTCGGCCAATCGACTCCGGCAACAAACGCGGACAACGGCTTGAAGTGCCGGTAGAGATTCAGCGGCTCGACGTAGTTGTGCCACCACCAGTACAGGCCCGTACCGGCCGCGCCACTCAGCGCCGTCGACCAAAGGCAATCGTGAAAGTGCCGCCCTTGCGGATCGATCTTCGCCGCCTGCGCTGGACCTTCCACGCCCTGCTCGCCGAAGAAGAACGGCTTGCCGAAGGGACTCATCAGATGCGCGGTATCCTGCAGCGCGTAGCGCGCCGCGTCGTATTCGGCACCCCAGTAGGAATGCGCCTGCACGATGTCGATCTGGGGCAGCGCGAACATGCGCGCGTCGCGCCAACTGCTGGTGACCGGATGCCGCCATGGATCGATGGATTTCAGATACGCGCCCATCTCACGATGCCACTCGGCGTTTAGCTCCGGATCGAACCCTTCGTTGTTGTCCACTTCGTTCCACAACTCCCACGCCGCCAGGTGCATGGTCCAACCCCAGCGCGCGACGCTGTAGCGCAGGCGCCGCTGCACTAACTCACGCGCTTGCGCGTTGGTGAAGTAGTCCACCGGCCGCTGGCACGGCCCGCCGTTGGCGGCGTTGTAGGGATTGCGCGGCCAACGGTGTTTGAAATCCGTGCGCCACCACACGGTCATTTCGAATGTGAGCTGCCAGTAGATATTCAGCCGTTCACACGTCGCAGCCACTTGATCCAGACGCCATGCCGATGCCAGATCGTAGCGGCCCAATCCCGTCGCCTGCGTCTCTAGCGGAAAGCCCGCAAACGACGCATCACCCGGCGCGGCGACAATCGACGGATCGCGCGGAACATAGTATTCCTGCCAGAGCCGCACGTAATTGGCGCCGTTCGCGGCCAATTTCTCGAGCAAGCGGTCGTAGTAGTACGTGCCTTCGCGCTTCTCATACATGCAGAGGTTCTCGCCGATAGCGAAAAACGCGCGGCCGGATTCGTGTTCAAGGTAGCGCGGGTTACGCCGGCTCACACGCACATAGCCAGGCCGTGGCCCCGGTTGGATTCGCACTGCCAGTGGCGCGCTGCGCTCGGTGCCGCGCGGGCTCTTCACTTCGACCGTGACACGGTGCTCGCCCGTTTCGCCGCTCGCGAACCGTATGCGCCAACCTGGCGCGCCCGACGGCGTCAATTCTTCGACGCGCTCAGCGCCCCTTGCTTCGGGATTACGAACGCCGCGGCGGTAATCCTGAAACCAGAACCCGGGCACGCGCACACGCTTACCCGAAGGCAGCACGACGTCCGCATCCACGGCGGCTTCATTCGGGTCGAATGGATTCGCGGGTGCGGCCGTAGCGGGGACTTCGATCTCGACCTTCTCGTACTGCCGCGCCACCGGTGTGAGCACGCGCGCGTCGGCAAGCAGCGCCAGCGCGAACACACCGGCAAGCATCACTTCACTCCGCACCAACGGCACACGAAAACAAGCAGTGCTGCCGTGGCGTCCACCAGTGAATCGATTTCGACATACTCATCGGCGCCGTGCGTATTGCCGCCGCGCGCGCCCCACAAGAGCGCCGGCATGCCGAATTCGTGAAACACATAAAGGTCGCAGGGACCTTCAATGCCCTCGATGCGCACTGCCTTGTCCAGTACAGACTCCGCGCACGCGTGCATCTCCGCAACCACAGGCTCTTCCATTGCGATGGCGGACCCCGGAAGCCACCGCAGTGGGAACTCCACAGTGGGCCGGCGCGCGAACGTTGCCGGTGCGGACGCAATTACATCCTCCAACCAGGAGTGAAAGTCCGACTCGACACTTTGCTGTGTTTCGCCCGGCATGGCCTGCCAGAAGATCTCGATCTGACACACTTCGGGAACGCCCATCGGCTCGTTCATCGTGAAAGGTCCGGTGGAAACCTTCATCACGCTGACCGGCACCGGATCGCGATTGGAAGCGTACGAAGCAGGTACGTGGGCGTGTGCCTTGCGGCGGGCGGCGAAGTCCGGAATGCGATTCAGCAGCACGCGTAGTTGCTCCACCACGCCTACCGGATAGGTTCCTTCCGAAAGGATCCCGCCGCTGGCGTGCAACGTGATGAATGCCGTACGCCCGCCGCGCTGCGCCGGACACACGCGCAGAAACGACGCTTCCGAAATGATAGCCGCGTCCGCGTTGTGTCCCATCACGCGCCCGGCCAGTGTGCCGTTCACACCGCCGAACTCTTCGTCGACGACAGTTTCAAACAACAGGTCACCTTTGAGCTCGACACCCAGTTCATGAAGCGCTCGCAACACAAACAGGTTCGACGCCACGCCGCCCTTCATGTCGTTCGAGCCGCGACCGTACAAAAGATTACCGTCCACTTCGCCCGCGAATGCGTCGCGCGTCCAAGGCAGCGTGCCGCGCGGCACCGTGTCCACATGGCCCGATAACACCAGCGACTTTCCACCGCCCGCACCGCACCGCCTTGCGCTCACGTTGGGCCGATCGGCATAGGAGCGGCCACCACGAAACAGTGGATGCTCCTTTAAACCCGGAACTTCGTCCAGACTATACAGCGAACTATCCAGCCCATGCCGCCGCAAAACGGAGGCGATGTGCCGCTGCACGGCGCCTTCATCGCCATCCGGTGGATGGTTCTCCGACGGAATGCGAATCAATTCCCGTGTTGTCTCCACCAGGCTGTCGCGCCCGTTCCGCGCGTAGTCGACCAGCCGTTGTTCAAATGCTGTTAACACTCAAATCTCCAGAGAGACAGGTTGCCGCCGGAACCCGCGCGTCAACACCGCCAGATAAATCATCCCCACCAGCACCCACGCAAATCCCGCGGCCTTGGCTTTCCAGGTCAAGCTCAGCCAAACGTACAAGCAGGCCGCCGCACCGCAACCCGGCGCCACCAGATTGGTCAACCAGCCCCATCCGCCGCGCCTTCCAAGCCGGAAGTAGAAATGCCGCGCCACACTCAGGTTCACCAGAATGAAGCCCAGAAACGCGCCGAAGTTCAGCAACTCCACCGCGAGTTGAAATCCCATGGTGAGCGCGCCGGCCAACGCGCAGGCGCCCATCACCAGCACGCTGCGCACGGGCGTCGAGGTTCGTTCATTGGTGTGCGCGAAGATGCGGCGGGGCAACACGCCGTCGCGCCCCATGCCGAACAACAACCGCGACGCCGCCGCTTGTCCGGTGAGTGCGCTCGCGAGCCCGGCCACCAGCAGGATGAACGTGATGGCGCCGAACATCCAACGCCCGCCCAACACCTGGGCGATATCCAGAATCGCGGTTTCCTGGTTGGGCAGTGTGCGATAATCCGGCCACACCAGCGCGGCCAGATACACGGTCGCAAAGCACACCACCGTTTGAATCACGCACACCAGTACCGTGGCCACGGAAATGTCGCGTTCCGGTTTGCGCACATCTTCAGCGAGTGTCGAAATGGCGTCGAATCCAATGTAGGATAGCGACGCGATGCCGGTACCCAGCATCAACGCCCGCAGCGAAAACTCCTCGGGCCGGAAAATCGGTTGAAGCGATAGCAGCGCACCCGCGCCCTGCGCCGAGGCGACGCGCATCGCCGCCAGCGCGATGAACGATACCGCGCACAGCGACATCATCCACATCAGCACCGTGCCCGCGCGCGCCGTCTCGCGTATGCCGCGCAGATTGGTCCACGTGATGGCCACTGCGAACAACACTGCCCAGACGCGATAGGGCACTTGCGGCGCCAACCGTTCCGCCGTCAGCGCCGCGTAGATCACGCTCAGCAGCGGGATGAAGAAGTAATCCAGAATCATACCCCAGCCCGCCAGAAATCCGATGTGCGCGCCCAATCCGCGCTGCACATACGTGTATGTCGAACCGGCTGCGGGAAACGCACCCGCCATCCGTCCGTAGCTCAGCGCGGTGAACATCATCGCCAACATCGCCGCTAAATAACACAGCGCCGCGTGACCGTGCGATACCTGCTGGACGATACCGTAGACCGGATACGGCGCGGTGGGCGTCAGAATCGCCAAGCCGTAGATGATCAGGTCCCGCCGCGAGAGTACGCGCCGGAAACTCGGCTCGTAGCCGAGCGAGCGCAGCGTGCTGTCGGCCGCCGCTTCACTCATGTTTGGCGCTGCCCGAGCCCTCTAAGCCAAGCAACCGCAATCCGGTTTCAGCCAGCACCTTGCGCCGCACTTCGGCGCCCACCTGACAGGCGTCCATCAGCGCGTTGTAACGCGCTAGAACCTGTTCCAGATTTGCCGGCTCCTCATCGGTGCCGAAAACCAGCTTCTCGAATGCGTGCGGTGTCGAACTCGGCATGTGCGCACCGCCGCTCGATTGGCCCCACCACAAGTACTTCCGGAAGATGTTCAGCTCGTCCTTCTTCTTAATGAGCGTGCTGCCGGTCACATCGAAATAGACGTTTGGATTCCAGCGCGCCACCTCGGCGGCTTCCTCGTACCACGGATTGCCAAGATGCGCACCCACGATGTTCAACTCCGGAAACGCCCGCGCCAACGTATCCAGATACATCGGCCGCATGCGCGCCGACGATCCCACCAGGCGCGGAATCTTGTCGTTGGGACGGTAACTGATGCCGGTATGAAACAGCGCCACCATACGGTAGCGCTCCGCGCGCGCGTAGATGGGGAAGTAGCTCGCGTCGTCGTAGTTCTTCATGGGGCTGTGAAACTTCACGCCGCGAAAACCCATTTGACGCGCGCGATCCACTAACGCAACCGCATCCGTGGCATCCAGATCGACCACCGCGAACGGATAAATCAGCTCCGGGTACTTCCGCGCCGCCTCGCGCGCTTTCTCAAAGTCCTGGCGCTCGGCGAGCACGCAAGCGATGGCGCCAGCGCGCGTGTAGACCTTCACGAGTTCTTCCAGCCACTCCGGCCGCGCCTCGAAATGGATGTGAAGATCCACGACGCGCGGCGCGGCATGTCCGGCGCCGCCGCAAAGCAACGCCGCGATCAACATCAATTGTGGCCAGACACGCTTCCTCATTCTTCCAATCTCTTCTTTTCCAGTTCCTTCACGTCCACCTTGTGCGTTCGCGCGTAAGTCACGATCTGCTCGAAAAGGTTCTTGCGCCACGCAGCCAGTCCGATGCTTTCTTCCGGCGCGCGCATATAAGAAAGGTCCGCGCGGCGGTCGGCCCAGTGATCCTTGGTGTCGTCGAACACGTGCACGAACTTGCGCCCGCCCACCGAGCGGCCCTTCGCGAAGCGGTCTTTCTCGAACACCGCGGTGAGATCCGCGAACAACTCACGGCCTTCCCGGTCCAACTTCGTGATGCTGTTGTGCGCCGCCAGCATCAAGCCCACGGCATCTTCGGCGCGATCCTTGAGCGCTTCGACGTGCGCCTTATCCAGCGTTTCCTCGGCTTCCGCCAGACCGTCAATCAACCGCCAATGATGCCCAACAAACCGCGTGAGCGCGAGCAGCACTTCCAGGTTGTAGTGGTTACGTTCCACGCGTCCGAAATTGGCCGTAATCAGCTCGACCAGCCTTCCGTTCTCTTCCATCCGCGCGCGCGCCTGCTCAATCAGACGCCCATACTGCTGGCGGAACGTGCTGACCAGTTTCTCATCCGGAAGCCGGGGCACCGGCGGCGTCAGCGTCAGATCGTATCGCTCCACGCCTAGACCTTTGCCGTAAGAATTGCCGTAGCCTTTGCCGCGCACTTTCGAAATGACGCGGTCCCAACTCTCCTCCCAACCGCGCGCCTGCCGCTGCAAACCTCGATAGATCTCCACCATATCGCGCGCGTCTCGGCCGTAGTAGAGCTGCATGAACTCCGCCGTGTGCTGCTCGACGCCCGCGCCAGCGGGATTCCAGCCCCACTGCGCCACGGCCGACCATCCCAGCCAGAACGTCTCGCTGTGCAGCCCCGCATCGTCCCAGGCCGCGCCGAACACGCCGATGGGATTCATCTTGCAGGCCTTGCCTTCGCTGAGCGATTCACGCGCGTCGTCCAGGCGTCCACTGCCGCCGCTCCACGCGAAGTGATTCGGAAACAGCAACTCACTGCCCTGCATGGACGAGTAGCAGAGTTGCCGCATGCCGCGCTCTTTTTCGATTGCGATGAATCTGCGGTCGCCGACGATGCCGTCAATAATGTCGGCCGGAAGCGTCTGCAACTGTTCGGGCAGCAGCGGATATTCCACCCACGCGAGCATCCGCCGCCCCTGCTTGGCCAAATGATCGCGGGCGCGCGTGGCAAAGCGTGCCCACGCTATGCTGCGGTTCTCCGGCGTGTAGGGCGCCTGGCAGCGCAAACCGATGCCGGCGTAATACACCTCGTCGGTGGAAACATAGAAGTAATCCACGCCCTTGGTGGCGCGGATCACGTCGTCGTACATCGAGAAGATCAGTTCGTAGGTGCGCTCATCGCACAGGTCGCTTTGGTAGTTGTTGCCGTCGGCTTTCAGATGCGCGTACTGCGAGTGCTTGAGCACATACGCCATGTGGGCCGGTGCCTGCACCACCGGGACCACTTGTATGTAGCGCGCCAAACCGTAGTCGACGATTTCCTGCAACTCGGCCGTGGTGAAAGCACCCGGCGCGCCGATCGACGGATTCGACGGATATTCGAACTTGTCCTCCAGTTCGAATCCGATCATGTTCACTTTCAAGCGCGCGCACCAATCCAGATACCGCTTCAAGGTCTCCATGCGGTCCTGATGATGCTTGGTGTCCCAGTGCAGGAATCGCAACTCGCGCTCGGGCCAGTCGATGATGGTTCCGAGCGGCACCACGCGGCGGCCCGCCGCATCGCGGCGCGCCAGTTGAATCAGGGTTTCCGCCCCATAGAGGAGACCGGGATCGCCGTTCGCCGCGATCTCAATGTGATCGGCGGCGATTTCCAGCCGGTAAGCTTGACGGTCGATCCCGTCCGCGGCGTGCGTCTCCACCGCGCCCTTGGCGATCCGCAGCCGAAGCGCCTTCGATGCTCCGGCCGCGAACGCGAACTCGTTTCGCAAACGCGCGAGCGCCACGTGACGCGGCGCCGTGTTGCCTGTGTCCAATGTCCAACCTTCGTCGATGCGCACCTCGCCACCCGCCAGACGCACTGCGCGCGGGCTGGGTACGACCGAGTAGCCTTGCAGCCATAGAGGAGTCGGAGTTGCCGCCGGGGCTCCCGCCGCTATCGACAGGAGCCCCGTGAAGAGAATCAGCCAGCGCATGATGTTACCAGCTTAAGCGCAACGAGAACTGTATGATGCGCGGATCGTTGGTTTGCGTGCTCAGATCCTGCAACCCGGTGGTGGTGTCCGGCACCGCGTCGTTCGGATGGTTGAAGGCGTTGAAGAAGTCCGCCGAGAAGCGCAGCTTCACTCGCTCGGTCAACGGGAAGTCCTTCACCACCGAGATGTCCGTATTCCACGCGCCGGGTCCCAGGTAGAACGCGCGCGCGTTCCAGTTTACCGTTTCGGTGATGCTGGTGTTGCGCACGGTTCCGTTGGAAAGCGTCTGCGGCAACTGGTTGCCGAACGTGGAGCCGAGCGGACGCAGCACGCGCTGCGAACGGTCCACCGGCACCAGTTGCTGCAACAGTTGTTGGTTCACGTTGCTGGCCGCCGTGGGATCGAAGTCGCCCTTGAACCACAACCGGCGTTGCTTGCCGGCGAAGGTCAACAGCAGCCGTTGATCGGCGCTCAAGGTCGGATCGCCGAACAGATAGCGAGCCGAGTTGACACCCGCCCAGAGTCCGCTGCGCCATTCGCCGAGCGTCGCCACCTGCCATCCGCCGATCACCTGATCGAGCACTCTCGGCACGCTCGATGCGAACTTCTTGCCGCGGCCGAACGGCAGGTCGTACATCCCGTTCCAACGAATGTGGTGCGGCGGAATGTTGGTCGAATTCTGATAACCCAGCCGCAGGCGCTGGTCGTAGGTCAGGTTGCCGGAGCCGAGCAACTGAATGTTCTCGGGAACCTGGAAGACACCGTTGGTCGAATTGATGGCGCCGCCGCCGCTCTGGAATCCGCCGGCGTCGCTGGTCGTCATGGCGCGGCTGAAAACGTAGAACCACTGCATCGCCAATCCGTTGGTCGAGCGCCGCTCGAATTCGGCCTGCAGCGAGTGCGTGTTTGAGAAACCCGTGTGGTTGGTCGCGTTCGCAATGCTCCAGTTCTTGTTCACACGCAGTTCGTCGCGATTGCTGGGCGGGTTCTGGCCCGTGCGCGCCACATAGTTGAACTCGGCTTCGCGCGAGTTGAGGCTGTACTTTTGCTCCATGTCGCGCGCGTGGTCGCCGATGTAGCTCAATCGCACCGCGGTGTTCCGCATCATTTCGCGTTCCAGAGTGAAGTGCCAGCTCTGCGCGCGCCCGTCTTTCCAATCGAACGGTGACATTGGCACAAAGCCGCGCGCCGAACTTGGCAGGCTCACAATACCGGTCGTATTGATGGCGGCCTTGCCAATGAAGTAGTCCGACTGCGGCGTGGTGCGGATGCCGTAGCTGCCGGTTCCGTCCATAGTGGCGTAGTCGGTTTCGAAACGCAGGTTCAGCGGAGGATTGGTGCGCGACGATTGCAGGATCTGCGACAGCGGCATGGTCCAGAAGTACTCGCCGTAGCTGGCGCGCAGCACCATCTTGTCGCTGAGTTTGTACGCCATGCCGATGCGCGGTCCGAAGTTGTTGTTGTCGCCCGCGACCAGGCTATCCGGAAGCCCTGCGGCTTGCGCCGTGGTCCAGGTCAACCCGCGCGCTTTCCAACTCGCCAGCACCGACGCCGGAATGCCCGGGATCTGTTCCATGGTCACGTTCTTCGGCGTCACCACTTCGAATTTGCTCGCCAGAGACCGCGCGTCCAGATTCACCAGGCGGTTGTACTTCTCCTGATAGGCGGTCCACTTGTCCCAGCGCACGCCCAAATCGAGCGTCAACCGCGGGGTCACCTTCCAGGTGTCCTGCACATACAACCCAATCTCCTTCTGCCGGAAGTAGAAGTAGCCGCGGTTGTACTGCGCCGACAAATAGTAGGGCAGACCTAACGCCATCGACGCCAGGCTGTCGCCCGTGTAGCTCACGCCGTTGTCGCCGGCCGGATCGTACTGCGCCGTCCATTCCGCACCGAAGTAGTGTTCGCCCTGCGCTTGTTGTAGTTCGCGAACGTTGTTCTGCTCGGGACGGAACTTGCCGCCGAACCTGATCGTGTGCGCACCCTTCACCCAAGTGACGTTGTTCTCGACGATGTAGCCGGTCAGCATCTCGTCCTTGCGATTGTCAGCGTCCCAACCGAACAGATCCGTGTAGACGGTCGGCCAGCCCTGGGCGCCGAACGGATTCGGGAAGCCCAGCTTCGCCGGCCAGTCCGTCAAGTCCGCCATGGTGCCGGAACTCTTGGGCGCGCGATGCACGGCCAACATCAACTCGTTCAGAAACGTCGGCGTCACGGTCTTGGTGTAGCGAATCGAACCGTTGTGAACGAACGCGTCGTTGCGGCCGGAACCGAACCCATTGTCGATATCGGTGCGCGGCGCGCCAAACACGCCGCCCAGTTTCGTGTAGAAGCGATGCGAGCGAGTGTAGCGCACCGACAGGTTGTCGGAATCCGTGAACTTGTGATCGGCCTTGAGCGTCAGGTTCTCGGCGTTGGTCTTCACCGGATACCATTCCGACATGTTGTAGTCCAGGTACGGATTGGTCGAGTTGGTCGGATCGTGCGTCACCGACTTCATGGTCGCGTACACGCCGTTGAGCCGCGCCTTGGGAATCACGTTGCCGGTAAACGGAGTGCGCGTGCCGCTCGCGTTGGTGGTCAGCGGATCGTAGATGGTGGTCTTCTTGCCCGCGGCGTCGATCACGCTGCTGAAGTCGCCGTCCCACAACGAAGCTGTCGGAACGTGGTCCTGATAGAACGCCTTCTGCCTCTCGCGCAGCCCTTCATACGCCACAAACCAGAACGTCTTGTTGCGGCCGTCGTAGAGCTTGCCGAGGTACGCAGGGCCGCCCGCCGAAAGGCCGAATTCGTTGCGAGCGTAGAACGCCGCCGTGTTGCCGTCCTGCCGCTGCCTCGCGCGCAGCCCGCCGCCATTGTTGCGGAAGGTCTCAAACACGCTGCCGTGAAAACTGTTAGTGCCGCTCTTGGTCACCATGGTGATGGTGGCCGGCCGCGAGTATTGCGCGTTCGACCCAACGGTCTCCACGCGGAATTCCTGCACCGTGTCGAGCCCCGGTTGGACGCGCGCGATGCCGCCGCCGAAACGGTCCACAAGCGAGACGCCATCCAGCGTCATTTCCGCCGATCCCACTTTCAACCCGTTCACGCGCGGATTGCCGCCGCCTTCCACGCCCGGCGTCAGGTCGAACAGATTCACCACGCTGCGTCCGTTCAAAGGCAGTTGCTGGATGCGCAGACTGTCTTTCACATCGCCAAGCTCGGAACTCTCGGTCGTGATCACCGGCGCGGCGCCGGACACTTCCACCACCGTCTCCAGGCTACCCACTTCGAGCGACGGCTCCACCACCGCGATCTGCCCGGCCTGCAATACCAGCGTGCCGACCCACTTTTTGAAGCCACCCTTCTCCACCACCAGCCTGTACGGGCCTGGCTGCAAACCGGCAAACAAGAAGAAGCCGATCTCGGAACTGGATGCTTCGCGCGACACGTTGGTCGCCGTATGAGTGATAACAACTTTAACGCCCGGGATTGCCGACCGGCCGGGATCGTACACCGTTCCCCGCACCGTTCCCGTCCCGGTCTGCGCCATCGCCAGCATCGCACCGCATGCCAGCAGAAGCGCAAATAGACATAGACGCCTCATGCCAATGCTGCTCATGATTCCCTTCTCCCTGTTTCTCTGTTACCCCTAGCCCGTTAGTGGCTGTCGAAAACCGAGGACTGACTTCTCTGCCCCCGCGCGAGCAACTTCGCGCATTCATGTATCCTTCGGGGGCAGAGCGGTCTGTCCCCGGTTTTCGACCAGCCCGCTAGGATCGGGCCAATAGTTCGTTCGCCGCGGTGCGGGCCACGCCGATGGCGCCCTTCAACACCGCATCGTCACCCAACGTTGAACTCTCAATTCGCACGGGCCAGGAAATCGCCCGCTCCACGATTTGCCGGATTCGATCGCTCACCAAGTCGAAGAGCTCGCCTTGCAGCACGATCAGTTCCGGATCGAACGCCGCCGCCACGTGGACCGTGGCCGCCCCAAGATGCCGCGCCAGGTTGTCCAACAGTTCTCCGGCCGCGGGATCTTCCATTCGAACGGCTTCCCGCAAGGCCTGCGGCAGGTCCTGCGCGCCAATCAATTCCGCGAGCGACGCCGAAGCCGCGCGCGCGCGTTCGAGTAAACGGTCGCTCGCTACCAAAGATTCCAGGTATCCGCGCAATCCCCACGCTCCGTTCACTTCCGCGTGGTCCAACAGAATGTGTCCGATTTCGCCGGCCGCCCAATGGCTGCCCTGCCAGAGCTTGCCGTTCAGCACCACGCCCGCGCCGATACCGGTGGTCAGCCGAATCAGCACGAAGTTGCGCAACCCCGAGGCTACGCCGCTGTGCATCTCGCCAAGCGCCGCCAGGTTGACGTCGTTGTCCACCACCACCGGCAGCCGCAGTGCTTTCTCCAGGTGCTCGCGCACCGGCACGTCGCGCCAGTTGAATACGTTGCCCGCTTCGAGCACCACGCCTTTGCTCGCATCCACTCGCCCCGGCGCCGCGATGCCTACCACCGTCGGCTTGCGCCGCGGACCGTGTTCCAAAACCTTGGCCACGCCTTTGGCGATGACGTCGAGGATGCGCGCCGCGCCGCGCTCGGGCTGCACCGCCAGCGTCAGGCGGTTCAGCACCTGGCCGTTCAGGTCCGCCAGTTCGATGCGCACCCGCGAGGCGCCGATCTCGGCGCCCACCAGACGGCCGCAGTCGGCGTTGAACGCCACCATGGTCGGCCGCTTGCCGCCGCGCGCCTTCGAGTCGCCCGGCCCCTGCTCCACCACCACGCCGCGCCGCAGCAGCGCGGCCATCTGCGTCGAGACCGTCGGCTTGGTCAAGCCGCTCTTGCGCGCCAGATCCGCGCGGGAGATCGGACCCTGTCGGCGGATCATATCGAGCAGCAGGGCGCCGTTGCGCCGCCTCATTTCCGAGGCGTGTATGCGGCCGGTGGCGTGAGCTTCACTAGGATGGCGCATGTCCGGGACCAAAGTTAATTAATTTACCTAACTCAGAATTTCATCACCCTTCCGCCCCCTTGTCAAGAAAAAACTGAAGCCCTGGAGCTAAAATGAAGCATCTCTGTCAGAGGAGCTATCTGGGACCCATGAACGACAACCACGTCTACCCACCGCCACCTGACTTCGTCCGCCGTGCACACGTCGCCGGCCTGGACGCCTACCAATCCCTGTACCAACAAGCTCAGACCCAACCCGAGGAGTTCTGGCGGCAACTGGCCGAGAAGGAAGTCGTTTGGTTTCAAAAGTGGGACCACGTCTTCGAGTGGGACCCGCCCCGCGTCAAGTGGTTCTCCGGCGCCACAACCAACGTCTGCTACAACTGCGTGGACCGGCACGCCGAAGGCCCGCGCCGCGACAAGATCGCCATACAGTGGATCGGCGAACCCGGCGACGAACGCGCCATCACTTACGCCGAGTTGAAGACCATGGTGAGCCGCTTCGCCAACGTCCTGAAGGCACGCGGCCTGAAGGCAGGCGACCGCGCCATCATCTACATGCCGATGGTCCCGGAGGCCGCCGTGGCCATGCTCGCCTGCGCCCGCCTGGGTATCGTGCACAGCGTCGTCTTCGGTGGCTTCTCCTCGGAAGCGCTCAAGGCCCGCATACAGGACCTGGGCGCGGCCGTAGTCCTCACCGCCGATGGTGGCTGGCGCCGTGGCAAGGAAGTCCGCTTGAAAGATGCCGTCGACCAGGCACTCGAAGACTGCCCCACCGTGAGCGACGTCATCGTCCTGCGCCGCACTGGCTCGGAATTAAAGATGCGCGAAGGCCGCGACCACTGGTGGCACGAACTCGAGGCCACGGCCGTCGATGATTGCCCCGCCACGCCACTTGACGCCGAGCATCCACTCTACGTGCTCTACACCTCCGGCACTACCGGCAAGCCCAAAGGCATCCTGCACACCACCGGCGGCTACATCCTCCAAGCCACCATGACCATGAAATGGGTCTTCGACATCCGTGACGAGGATGTTTACTGGTGCACCGCCGACGTCGGCTGGGTGACCGGCCACAGCTACGTGGTCTATGGTCCACTCTCGGCCGGCGCAACCACCGTGATGTACGAAGGCGCTCCGGACTATCCGGCCTTCGACCGCTGGTGGCGCATCGTCGAAAAGTACAAGGTCAACATCTTCTACACTTCGCCGACCGCCATTCGAGCTCTCATCCGCCAGGGCGAGCAATGGCCCAACGG
>CAZDIZ010000046.1:24856-34990 GCA_964505625.1 uncultured Solibacteraceae bacterium
CAACGCTACGAAGATCAATACTGGCGCCGCGTACGCGGCAAGTATTTCACAGGCGACGCCGCCCGCCGCGACGAAGACGGCTACTACTGGATTCTGGGCCGCGTCGACGACGTCATGAACGTGAGCGGCCACCGTCTGAGCACCATGGAAGTCGAATCCGCGCTGGTGCGCCACCGTGCCGTGGCCGAAGCCGCCGTCGTAGGCAAGCCGCACGAAATCACCGGCCAGGCCGTCTGCGCCTTCGTCACGCTGAAGGAAGGCAACTGGGATCACGAAAAACTGGGCACCGAACTGCGCCAATGGATCACCAAGGAAATCGGGTCCTTCGCGCGCCCTGAGGAAATCCGTTTCGCCGAAGCGCTACCGAAAACGAGAAGCGGAAAAATCATGCGCCGCCTGCTGCGCGAAATCGTGACCTCGCACACCGTCTCCGGAGACGTGACAACGCTCGAAGACCTAAGCGTGGTGACACGTCTGTCAGCTCAACCCGCCGACGAAGACTGAAACTCTCGACTACAATGGGCAACCATGGGGTCGCGTCGAGGGTTCCTGTTTGGTCTCAGTGCGGCAGCAACGGCCGCTGAGCCGCTCCACGCTGATGTGCTGATCGTCGGAGGCGGCACGGCCGGAATGGTTGCGGCCATCCAAGCCGGACGTTTGGGAGCGAAGACCGTTCTGGTGGAAGCCGGCAGCCAACTCGGCGGAACCATGAGTACCGCCGGCGTCGATTTCCCGGGCCTGTTTCACGCCTGGGGCAAGCAGATCATCGCCGGAATCGGTTGGGAACTGGTCCGCGCGACCGTCGAACTGAACGGCGGCCGCCTTCCCGATTTCTCGATTCCCTACGGGAGATGGCACTGGAAACATCAGGTGCGGGTGAACGGAGCGTTGCTGGCCGCAATTGCCGAAGAGGCCTGCGTGAAAGCCGGCGTCGAGCTCCGCTACTACGAAACGCCGCTATCGATCCGGCAGGAACGCGCGGGCTGGCACGTCGAACTCGCGGGCAAAGGCACGCACATCGCACTGCTCGCCCGGCAACTGGTGGACTGCACCGGCAATGCCGCAGTCATCGACTTGATCGGCTTGCCGCGCAGACGCGAATCCCTCACACAACCCGGCACGCTCATCTATCGGCTCTCCGGCTTTGATCAAAACCGTTTGGACATACCGGCCCTCAGCGAGAAAGCTCGCCAAGCCGTAGTCGCGGGGCAACTCGAGTCCGCCGATTTCCGGCACGACCTGCGCGCGTTCCTTTCGAACGGCGGCGAAAACGCAATGCACATCCCCGAAGCGGACTCCACCACATCGGCTCTGCACACACAAACCAATATTCGCGGCCGGCAATCGCTGTTGCGCATGATGCGTTTCCTGAAGCCGCTACCCGGATTCGAGAACCTCCACATCGAGCGCCTCCAACCGGAAGCCGGCGTCCGCGAAACCTACCGCATCGTGGGCGAAACCACGGTGACGGTGGACGACTACCGCAGCGGCCGCAAGTTCGACGATGCAATCGCCTATTCCTTCTATCCGATCGATCTCCACGACGAACGCGGCATCCGTCCACAACCGCTCGCCGAAGGGACGCTGCCTACCATTCCGCTCGGTGCGCTCATTCCCAAATCGAGCCGCAACGTTATGGTCGCAGGACGCGCGATCAGCAGCGACCGTCTGGCCAACTCCGCGCTGCGGGTGCAAGCCTCCGCGATGGCTATGGGACAAGCCGCGGGCGCAACCGCCGCGCTCGCCGCGCGGATGAACACAACGCCGGCGAAGGTCCCACTCACGGAGATCCTTAGCACGCTGCGAAAGCACGGAGCCATCACACCGTAGACCCCGCCGCGTTGCATCCGCACACCGCAGTCCGATACCCTAGTGGTTTGACAGATCTTGTTCGCTAACCCCGGCCGTTGCGGCGGGCCTGTTCCTCACAGGCCCCGAGGTTGGAGTGTCTTTGTGGAATCACAGGAGCGAACAATTCCATGTTTCTCGAACGTATCGGCGCCGACGCATCTATCTTCGGCGCCTTCTCTGAATTTCAACAGCAGGGTTTACAGTTAGCCCGCGTCGCCACTGCTCAGCGCGAAATCTATCAACTCTACACAGAAACCGGCGCCGTTGACGCCGAACCGTCGGGCAGTTTCTATCATCGTGCGTCGAACCGCGCCGCGCTACCGGTCACCGGCGACTGGGTGGCGGCCCGCGTCGTCGGCCCCATGCAAGCGTTGGTCGAAGCCGTGCTCCCGCGGCGCACGTGCCTAGCGCGGCGAGCCGCCGGTACACGCAACGACGGGCAACCGCTGGCCGCCAACGTCGACCTGGTTTTTCTGGTCTCGGGTCTCGACGGCGATTTCAACCTGCGCCGCATGGAGCGCTACCTCGCGCTGGTCGCGGGAAGCGGAGCCGAGCCGGTGATCGTGCTGAACAAAGCGGATCTCTGTTCCGATCTCGCCGAGCGAATTGTCGAAACCGCCACCGTTGCTCGTGGCACGCCCATCGTAGCGGCGAGCGCGGTCGATCCGCGCGGACTCGACCATCTTCGAAAGTTCCTCACGCCCGGAGCCACCGTGGCGTTGCTCGGATCATCCGGTGCGGGCAAATCCACCATCGCCAATCGTCTGCTTGGCGAGGACCGTTTTCGGACCGCAGAGGTGCGCGCGCACGATTCCCGAGGCCGCCACACCACCGTGCGCCGGGAACTAACGCCGCTCCCGCAAACCGGCGCGCTGATCGACACTCCTGGGATGCGCGAACTGCAACTGTGGACCGGAACCGAAAGCGTCGACGCCGTCTTCGACGAAATCACATCCATCGCCGCAGGCTGCCGGTTCCGCGACTGCACACACTCGGGCGAACCGGGATGCGCCGTCGCCGAAGCATTGGAACGCGGCGAAGTGGACACCAACCGCTGGGCGAGTTTTCAGAAGTTGCGAGCGGAGGCGCAGTGGCATGAATCCATGACCGATCCATTCGCGGCGCTAGAACGCAAGCGGAAGTGGAAAGGCATCCGCAAGCAAGCGCGCGCCATCAGCAAATCGCGGCACTGATTGGGAACTACCCTTCGACGTACTTGAGCAGTTTCTTGCGCACGGCTTCGGCTGTCGCCTGGTCGGCGGTCACCACCAGTATGGTGTCGTCGCCCGCCACCGTACCAACGATCTCCGGCCAGGCGGCCTGGTCGAGCGCGCGCGCGAGCGAACTGGCGTGCGCCGGTTGCGTGCGCAGAACCAGCAGGTTCTGCGCCACGCGCGCGTCGGTCAGAAACTCGATCGCCACGGCCTGCAAACCGGGCCCGGCCGCATCCTGGCGGATCTGCCGGTAACCGTCGGGAGTTTTCACCAACCCCAACTCCCGTATGTCGCGCGACAGCGTCACCTGCGTGGCGTTCAGCCCCACGTGCGCCAACTCGCGCGCTAGTTCGTCCTGCGTGTGAACACGCCGCGTTTCGATCACCCGCAGGATTTGGCCGTGACGATAGCTTTTGTTCATGGAGCCATACGTGCCAGGCGCCGCCCGGCTTCGGCCAGCGCGCGCGCCACTGTTTCAGGACCCGTGCCTCCGAATACTTCGCGAGTCCGCATGCCTTCTCTCGGATCGAGCAGCCGCTTGAGCTTCGGATCAAGATTCTCGGGCGCCTGTCCCGCCGTGACGCTGTCGAGCACCAGCTTGCCGACAATCTGATGCGCCTGATGGAACGGCGTGCCGCTGCGTGCCAGCGCCTCAGCCATGTCCGTGGCCACCACCCAACTGCGCTCGCAGGCGGCGAACGCCACATCGGGTTTGAGCACCGCCGATTCGGCCACCACACGCGCCATTTCCAGCGATGCGCGCGTCTGATCCACCGCCTCGAACAGTTTCTCTTTGTCTTCCTGCATGTCGCGGTTGTAAGTGAGCGGCAGTCCCTTCATCGTGAGGAACAGCGCGTTCTGGCAACCGAACACGCGCCCGCATTTGCCGCGAATCAGCTCGAGCGAATCCGGGTTCTTCTTCTGCGGCATCAGACTCGATCCGCTGGTGACTTCATCGCCCAATTCGAGCCAGCCGTACTCCTCGCTCGAATAGAGAATCCAGTCCTCGGCCAGACGGCTCAAATGCAGCATGATGGTCGAAGCCGCGTTCAGGAAATCCAACATGAAGTCGCGGTCGGCCGAAACATCCATGCTGTTGCGAGTGATGCCGTCGAAGCCCAACTCGTGCGCCAGCGCTTCGCGGTCGAACGGAAACCCGCTGCCGGCGAGCGCGCCGGAGCCGAGCGGCATCAAATTCGTGCGGCGGTAGGCTTCGATCAGCCGCTCGTTGTCGCGCGCGAACATTTCGAAGTACGCCAGGATGTAGTGCGGCCACAACACGGCCTGCGCGCGCCGCGTGTGCGTGTAGCCGGGAATCACGGCCGTCGCGTGGCGTTCGGCCAGATCCAGCATGGCCTTCAGGAACGACACCAGATCCGCGCGCGTGGCCACGATCTGATCGCGCAGCCATAGACGCACATCGAGCGAAACCTGCTCGTTGCGGCTGCGCCCGGTGTGTATCTTGTCGGCAAGCTCGCCGGCGGTTTCCTTCAACTTGCGGATTACCAGCGTGTGTACGTCTTCGTCGGTCGCGCCCGCGAAGAACTCCTCGCTACGCGACGCCTCCAGAATCCGCGAGAACGCCTCCGCCAATTGCGCGCGCTCGAGCGCGGTGAGAATCCCCACGCGTTCGAGCGCGCCGGCAAAGGCGATGGAGCCGCGAATGTCCGCGTCAATCAGGCGCCGGTCGAAGTCGAGCGAATTCGAAAAGCGCTCGAAGACCTCCGACGGGCCTTTCTGAAAACGGCCGCCCCAGAGTTTCATGTGCTTACTTCTTGGTGACCGACGCCCGGATCTTAATGGGCAGTCCCGTCAGGTTGATGAAGCCGAAAGCGTCCTTCTGATCGTAGCTGGCGCCCATGGTAAAGCTGGCGATGTCGAGCGAGTAGAGCGAATACGGCGACTTGCGCGACACCGGCTCCAGATTGCCTTTGTACAAACGCATGGCGATTTCGCCCGTGGTCGTTTCGGCCGTCTTCGCGAAGAACGCGTCCAGCGCCTCGCGCAGCGGCGTGAACCACAGGCCGTTGTAAACCATCTCGGCGTAATCGAGTGCCAGCTTCTGCTTGTAGTGCAGCGTGGCACGGTCCAGCGTCAGCGCTTCCAACTCGCGATGCGCCGCCATGATGATGGTGCCGCCCGGCGTTTCGTAGCAGCCGCGCGACTTCATCCCGACGAAACGATTCTCAACCAGATCCACGCGCCCGATGCCGTGCTCGCCGCCGATCGCATTCAACGTGGCGACGATGTCAGCACCGCTCATGGCCTTGCCGTCGACAGCCACCGGCACGCCCTTTTCGAAAGTCAACGTCACGGTGGCGGGCTTGTCCGAAGCTTCGGCCGGACTCTTGGTCAGCATCCAGATGCGGTCCGGCGCCGCGTTGGCCGGATCTTCCAATTCTCCGCCTTCGTGCGAGATGTGCCACAGGTTGCGATCCCGGCTGTAAATCTTGGCCGCGGAAACCTTGAGGGGCACGTTGTGCTTGGCCGCGTATTCGATGGCGTCCTCGCGCGAAATGATGTCCCACTCGCGCCACGGAGCGATCACCGGAAGCTGCGGTGCCAGCGCCTTGTAGGTCAGCTCGAAGCGTACCTGGTCGTTGCCCTTGCCCGTGCAGCCGTGCGCCAGCGCGTCGCAGCCGCTCTTGAGCGCCACTTCCACCTGCAGCTTGGCGAGCAGCGGACGCGCTATCGAAGTGCCCAGCAGATACTTGTGTTCGTAGACGCCGCCCGAACGCACCATCGGCCACAGGTACTGGCTCACGAACTCCTCGCGCAAATCGGCGACGTAGACTTCCGACGCACCGGTCTTGCGCGCCTTCTCCTCCAGGCCGCTCAGCTCATCGCCACCCTGGCCGATGTCGCCGCACACGGCAACCACTTCGCAGCCGTAGTTCTCCTTCAGCCACGGAATAATGATGGACGTATCCAGCCCGCCGGAGTAAGCGAGCGCAACTTTCTTCGGTTTTGTCATAAGATCCTGTCTTTCGTCACAGCGCCATCAGCAACAGCGCCTTCTGCGTGTGCAGCCGGTTTTCGGCTTGGTCGAACACGGCGGATTGTTTGGATTCGATCACCGCGTCGGTCACTTCCTCGCCGCGCTTGGCGGGTAGACAGTGCATGAAGAGGGCGTCGGATTTGGCCAGCGCCATCAACTGCTCGGTGACCTGATACGGCTGGAAGTCCACGCGCCGCTGCGCGGCTTCCTCTTCCTGTCCCATGCTGGCCCAGACGTCGGTGTAGACGACGTCCGCGCCGCTGGCGGCGGCTTCGGCATCGTGCCCGGCCGTAAGGTTGGCGCCGGTTTCGCCCGCCAGCTCCAGCGCTTCACTCACAATGCGCGTGCGCGGTTCGTACCCGCGCGGCGTCGCGATGGCGAAGTTCACACCCAAACGCGCGCAGGTGAGCATCAGCGAATGCGCGACGTTATTGCCGTCGCCGACGAAGGCCAGCTTCAAACCGGCAAGCGTGCCGCGATGTTCCTTCAACGTGAAGATGTCCGCCAGAGCCTGGCAAGGATGATAAAGGTCGCTTAGAGCGTTGATGACGGGCACCGAACTCCAGCGCGCCAGTTCATCGACGGTGCGCTGCGAAAACGTACGCGCCACAATCACCTGCGTCCAGCGCTCCAGGTTGCGAGCCACGTCCTTGATAGGCTCGCGGTCGCCGATGGGACCGCTCGAAACGATGCAATCGCCGCCGAGCTGCTTGATAGCCAACTCGAAGGTAAGGCGCGTGCGCAGCGAAGGTTTCTCGAACAAAAGGCTCGCATAGCGGCCGGCCAATACGTGAGCAAACTCCTCGGGATGGCCCTTCACTTGAGCGGTGAGGTCCAGCAAGCTATTCAACTCGGCCAAGGTGAGGTCGAGGTCGCGGGTAAAGTCCGGCGCGGCCATTTTAGGGACGGCGCGGCTCGGCACGGGGGTGATCACGGCAAGACTCCTGCAACCAGGCTGGCGAAATGAATATTTAATCGCCTCTATGAATAATTACACATTCCGGCAGGTGGGGTCAATGAGCAGAGATACGAGCGTGGGACCTGAGCATGAACCGCCTCTAGGGTTCTTCCTGAGTGCGCTTTTTCGTTGACCAATACGGGAACTAATGATAACGTCACCATAAAGGAGCTTCACATGCGAAATACTAAAAAGTCAACGTTGGTTTTGCGACTCCTTTTCGTGGCGATATGCGTTGTATTCGTCGCCTCGAACATCGCCATAAGCGCGGAAACGAAAGAGTGCCCTTTGCCGGACACATGCGGAGTGGACGGGAACGGCAACGGAGTGTGTGTACTCTCGGAAGAGACCTACACATGCTACTGCCCGGGCGGCACGGCTCACTGTATACGCCAGTACAACCTGTACTGTCCGGGAGAGGAACTCTTCTCGTTGTGCGTTGGCAATTACGCCTGCCGGTGCGACTGATCTCAATGCGATTCTCACTGGACAAAATCGCTAATGCAAGCGTCATCGTGGCCGCCGTCGTAGTTACGGCGGTGGCCACGCTTCAGCTGACGCGGGAGTATCGCGCTCGATCAACCTCTTCATCAAGTTCGTCCCGAGCCGCGGTTCTCATCGGAAAACAAGTCCAACTACCTCACGTCAACTTCGCGGAGTCGACGGCGACCGTGGTGCTGGCGCTCTCATCATCGTGTCATTACTGCACCAACAGCTTACCTTTCTATCGAGAATTAGTGCGCTTCCAGGAGGCCTCCGCAAGAAACGGCAAGCGGATTCACGTCATCGCCGCCATGCCTCAACCGGAGACGGAAGGGAATCGCTACATGAAGGCGAACAATCTGAGCGTCGGCAGGGTCGTTTCAACTGATCTGAAGACACTTGGCGTCTCTGCGACACCGAGCCTACTTGTGGTGAACGCTCGTGGAGTAGTAGAAGCGGCCTGGGTGGGAATGCTGACCGCCGATAAGCAAAGTGCGGTCGTCAAAACCTTACGGGACCACTGCGGTCAATGCCTGTAAGAGTGTGACCGATCACTGACCGCAGACACACAACATAGCAAAAGGGGTGGCCATTGCTGGCCACCCCCGATTAAGGACATGTGCCTTACGACTAGAACCAGTACTTCAGGTTGAACTGAATCAAGCGGGGTTCCACCTGAGCGGCTGTTATCCTGCCGAAGTTAACTGAACTGATGTCCGCCGTCGGATTGGCGAACATGACGTGATTCCACAGGTTGAACATCTCGGTCTTGAATTCCAGCGTGTGAGTTTCGGCGAGTTTGAAACGCTTTCCCACCGAGAAGTCGAAGTTGTTCAGCCCAGGACCGTGGAAGACGTTGCGGCCGAGGTTGCCGAACCTTCCGGCGCCGGCGCTCCAGCTCGCCGATGAGCCCACGCGACGGAAATACGGATTGGTCGCTGCCGCACCGGTACCTCCACCCGTGCCATCGAAGTAGGCGTTAGCCTTACCGGCAACATTTGCAACTCCACGCGGATCATAGAACAAGACGTTGCCGCCAATGTAATCCGGCCGGTCGGCGCCAGCTCCAGTGAGACTCCGGTCCTCGCCTTCGACAATGTTGAAGGGTTGACCCGTCGCAAAGGTCGTGATACCGGAAATCGCCCAACCGCCAAGCGCCTTCCCTAGCACGCCCTTCTGGTCCTTCAAGAGAGGCAATTCGTACTGATACGTCATGACGTACCTGTGGCGCACATCGTGATCGGCGTTGCCGCGATCGGCGGCTGCGTTGTTGTAGCGAACGTTCGACCGCAGTCCCGAAGCGTTATCGATCGCGTGGCCCCACGTATAGGCGTGCGTCATGGTAAGACCGCTGCTGTACCGTTTCGTTATCATCGCCTGCAACGCATTGTAGTTCGAGTTAGCGTCGCTGGTCTGGAGAGTGATTCCACCGAAAACGGCACCGCCGAAAGCATCGTTCAGCGGATTGTTCTGGTTGTAGACACGTCGCGGGTCAACGTTACCGGAATTCGAGCCGACGCCGGGCACGCCAGGATTCATTTCACGGCGAGTCAGCAACTTGACGCCACTGCTCCATGAATAGCCCGCCTCGATCAACCAGTCCTTCGCCAACTGATACTGTAACTGCCAGTTTCCTTGCTGGCCGTACGGAGTCCTGAATCCCGGATCCATGATGGTGAAACCGAGGGTGCCAAATGCCGTATAGTCCACCCTATCGCCCGGCTTCGACGCTTTGAACGGGAACGGATTGGCCATGGGGTTGTACAAAGAAGTGACGTACGGATCCTTGTACATGGTGTAGTAGATCGCGGGTTGGAGGCCGTACGGAGGCACGCCGAGGAACTGTAGAGTCAACTCACTGATGGGAGCGTCGTAGAAAATGCCGTAGCCGGCGCGTATGCTCAGCTTGCCATTGCCCAACACGTCCCAAGCGATGCCAACGCGAGGCGCCCAATTGTTAAGATCTTCTCCGTACGTCGAACGCGTGACACCGGTGTCACCCGGATAGACCATGCCCTTCGGTGCCGTCGGATAGACCGTTGATTGCTGTCCCGGATGGAACGACAAAGTCCGGTCCGCAAGCTCTTTGAGTCCGCCGTTGTATTCCCACCGGACACCGTAGTTCAGCGTGAAGTTACGGCTGATCTTCCAGTCGTCCTGTGCGAAGAAACTCGTCCCGCGAGTCCTGTATCCCTGACGGTTCGAGTTGTTCTGGTAAAACACCGTAGCAAAGCCATTCGCAAAATCGGCGAGCGGGCTTGACAGCCCAGCGATCGGATTCACCAACCCTTCCGCGACACCGGAACCGTCGATGTAGATGTAGCCGTTGTTGATGAACGTGAACAACTGGTTCTGGGCATACGTACGGAATTCGCCACCAAACTTGAAGTAGTGACGCCCCTTATTCCAGTTCAGATTATCAAGGTACTGGAACGTATTGTCAGCTCTTGCCTGCGGTCCCTGGATGGAGTTGCCGTAAGAAGAGAAACCGGAGATCGCCACCCATGGCGTGCCCTCCGCGGCAGGATCATCGGCGTTGATACCGGTGATTCCGAGATCCTTCAGCTTCGAAACGTTCTGAGGAACAACGCCAATGGTCCCGCGGCGGTGGAAGGAGGCGCGGAACTCGT
>CAZDIZ010000047.1:0-7213 GCA_964505625.1 uncultured Solibacteraceae bacterium
CGCACCGTGGAACTGTGCCGCCACCTGAAGCCGCTCAACTTCACCTGGAGCTGCACGTCGCGCGTCACCACCGACTACGAAACGCTGAAGGCCATGAAGGAAGCCGGCTGCCGGCTGCTGATTGTGGGCTACGAGTCCGGCGATCCGCAAATCCTCAAGAACATCAAAAAGGGCGCTACCGTGGACATGGCGCTGCGCTTTCAGAGCGACTGCAAGAAGCTGGGCCTGGCCGTGCACGGCGACTTCATCGTGGGCCTGCCGGGCGAGACGCGCGAGAGCATCCGCCGCACCATCGACTTCGCCAAGCGCCTGGACTGCGAGACCGTGCAGGTCTCCATCGCGCATCCCTATCCCGGCACCGAGTTCTACGACTACGTGCGCGACAACAACCTGATCACCATCGATTCGATGACCGACGAAAAAGGACACCAGTTGCCCAACATCATCTACCCCGGTCTCGATCGCGCCGAGTTGGTGGATTGGGTGGAGCGCTTCTACGGTGAATACTACTTCCGGCCGCGCGCGGCCTGGCGCATCGTGAAAGGCGCCATGTTCGACTCCGGCGAGCGCAAGCGCCTGTACAAGGAAGCCCGGGAATACCTCGCGCTGCGCTCCAAGCGCAAGCAGTTCGTCAAGGAGCAGAAGCAGGCCGGGACCAACGCCGAATGCGCAAAACAGTCCTGGTAACCGCCATCGTAGTCTTCAGCAACGTAGCCGGGAATTTTTCGCTCAGTTGGGGTGTGAAGCACGCGGGCGCGGGCACGTTCGCGCTGCTGAGCCCGTGGGTGATCCTGGGCATCGCGCTGCTGATCGTCTGGACGCTGGCGCGCATGGCGCTGCTGAGTTGGGCTGACTTGAGCTTCGTGCTCCCGGTGACCAGCGCCGGCTACGTGCTGACGGCGTTGGTAGGCAAGTTCTTCCTGAACGAACAGATCACGTTTGAGCGTTGGGTGGGCACAGTGCTCATCATGTTGGGCGTGATTTTGGTGGGCGCTACCGATCCAAGCACCGCGGAGAAACGCTCATGAAGTGGCTGCTGTTGGGGGGGATTGTCAGCTCGACGGTGTTGGCGGATCTGCTGCAAACCGTCGAAATGAAGCGCTACGGTGAGATCGACGACTTTCGTCTCAGCGCGCTCGGCCGCGTGTTTGCGGCCGTGCTGCGGCGCCGCTTTCTGATTCTGGCAATCTTCTTCATGGCCGTGTCGTTCTTCTGCTTTCTGCGACTGCTGGCCATCGCGGACTTGAGTTTCGCCGTCCCGGCCACGGCGGCCACCTACGTGGTGGAGACCGTGCTCGCCAAATACGTGCTGCGCGAGCGCGTGAATTCGAAACGATGGGCCGGCGTGGCGCTGGTGGCTTGCGGGGTGCTCCTGGTGGCGCTGTGATCTACGTCGCGCTGGTTGTCGTGCTTGTGGCCGCCGCCTATCAGTTGGTGGCGTTCGTGGCGGCGTTGCGGCACATCTTCGTGAAAGAGCCGCGGGCGAAGGCATTTCCGCCGGTGTCCATCATCAAGCCCGTGCGCGGTCTCGACCCGCATTTCCACGAAGCCATCCGCTCGCATGCCCTGCTCGACTATCCCGAATACGAAGTTCTGTTTGGCGTGGCCGACGCCGACGACCCGTCAGTGCCGGAGATCGAACGGCTCATCGCGGAGTTTCCCGAGCGCCACATACGCCTGATCCACAGCACCACGCCGACGGCCAACTTGAAAGTGGGAGTGCTGGCCGACCTGGCGCGCGAGGCCCGGCATCCGGTGCTGGTGATGAACGACAGCGACATCGAGGTGCCGCCGGATTACCTGCGCCGGCTGGTGGCGCCGCTTGAAGAACCGGGCATAGGCATCGTGACGTGCCTGTTCCGGGGTGAAGCCGACCACTGGCCGGGCCGTTTCGAATCCATCGGCATTACCACCAACTTCATGCCCAGCGCGTTGGTGGCGCCGCTGGTGGGCGTGAACGAATTCGGGCTGGGAGCGACACTCGCCTTCCGCGCCGATACCCTGCGGCGGATCGGTGGATTCGAAGCCTTGGGCGATTACCTGGCCGACGATTATCAACTCGCGCGGCACATCACCCGTCTGGGCCAGCGCGCCTACATGGCCAAAGTGGTCATCGTGACCTACCTGGGCGACGACACCTGGAGCGGCCTCTGGCAGCACCAATTGCGTTGGGCAAGGACCATACGGCTATGCCGCGGCGACGGCTACATCGGGCTGCCGGTGACGCACGCCGGGCTGTGGGCGCTGGCGGCGTTCGCGGCCGGCTACTGGTGGCTCGCCGCCCCGCTCGCCGCGCTGCGTATGCTGACCGGAGTGCTGGTGGGGCGCGGCATCGTGAAGAGTTCCATCGCCCTGAAGCACTGCTACCTGATCCCGCTCTGGGACGTCTGGGCCTTCTGCCTGTGGCTGGCTGGCCTATTCGGAAAAGAAGTAGTCTGGCGCAACCGGCGGCTGATCCTCAACCACGAGGGCCGGATCGTCGCGCGCTGAGGCCCTTACCCGGCCTGTACAATTAGAGAAGCACCTCCCATTATGTTTCAAACCCTGTTTGGCGGACCGAAGAAAGAGGACGAACCCGGTTTCTTCGAGAAATTGAAGCGTGGCATCGAGAAGACGCGCGCCGGGCTTACCGCGCGCATCGAGGAAGTCCTTGCCACCACCAAGAAGATCGACGAGGAGTTGCTCGAAGAACTCGAGTACGCGCTCATCGGCGCCGATATCGGCGTGAAGACCACCGAGGAAGTCCTCGACCGCATCCGCGTCAAGGTGGATCGCAAACTGGTGAACGATTCGAGCGAACTCAAGCAGTTGCTGCGCGATGAACTGCTCGACGTGCTCAAGAGCACCGAAAAGCCTCCCACCGAAGTGGCCGCGCCGCCCGAGGTGGTTTTGGTGGTGGGCGTGAACGGCTCGGGAAAGACCACCACCATCGGCAAGCTCACCAATCGCTACAAGTCGCAAGACCGCAGCGTGCTGCTTGCCGCCGCCGACACCTTCCGCGCCGCCGCCATTGAGCAACTGCAGGTCTGGGGCCAGCGCACCTCCACTGAAGTCATCCATCAGAAGCCGGGCGCGGACCCGAGCGCGGTGCTGTTCGACGCGTTGCAGGCCGCCGTGGCGCGCAAAGTGGATTACGTGATTGTGGACACGGCCGGCCGGCTGCACACGAAGTCGAACCTGATGGCGGAGCTTGAAAAGATGAGCCGCATCGCGTCGCGCGTGGTGCCGGGCGCGCCGCACGAAGTGCTTCTGGTGCTGGATGCCACCACGGGCCAGAACGGCCTGGAGCAGGCTCGCAAGTTCACCGAAGCGAGCGGCGTCACCGGCGTGGTGCTCACCAAGCTGGACGGCACAGCGAAGGGCGGCATCGTCATCGCCATCGCCCGCGAACTCAATCTGCCCATCCGTTACGTCGGCGTGGGCGAGCAATTGGACGATCTGCTACCTTTCGAAGCCGACAAATTCGTGGCATCCTTGTTTGAGACATGAACCCAAGATACATGCGTGAGGTCCTGGAGCTGGCCTCGCGAGGACGCGGCGCGACCAGCCCGAATCCCATGGTTGGCGCGGTGCTGGTCCGCGAGGGCGAAGTTGTCGGACGCGGTTTTCACACCTGGAACGGCGTCAAGCACGCCGAAGTGCTGGCGATTGAAGAGGCCGGCGAACACGCTCGCGGCGCGACGCTCTACATCAACCTGGAGCCCTGCTCGCACCAGGGCCGCACCGGCCCGTGCGCCGACGCGCTCATCGCCGCCGGTGTTTCGCAGGTGGTGGCGGCCATGGAGGACCCCAACCCGAAGGTGAAGGGCGAGGGCTTCCGCAAGCTCACCGACGCCGGCATCGAAGTGGTGATGGCCAACGAGTACGTGCGCGAAGCCGAAAAGCTCAACGAAGCCTATTGCCACTACATGCGCACGGGCAAGCCGCTGGTGATGTTGAAGGCCGCCGTGACGCTGGACGGCAAGATCGCCGCGCCGGAAGACAATCGCGGCTGGATCACCAGCGAACGGGCGCGCGCCGACGTGCAGCAGTTGCGGCACTCCTACGACGCCATCCTGACCGGCATCGGCACGGTTCTCAACGACGACAGCCTGCTCACCGACCGTACCGGTCTTCCGCGCAGCCGCCCGCTGATGCGCATCGTGCTCGATTCGCAATTGCGTCTGCCGCCGGCGGCGAAGATGGTTGCAGGCTGCAAGGACGATGTCACGGTAGTGTGTACTTCGGCGGCCAGCGCCGAGCGGCGCCGCGCGCTCGAACAGCACGGCGTGCGCGTGCTTACTTTCGACGGCAAACACGGGCGCACGGACATGCGGCGCGTGGTCGAATACCTGGCCGGCGAAAAGTACATGTCGCTGATGATCGAAGCCGGCAGCAAGGTGAACTGGGCGGCGCTCGAGTTGGGCATCGCCGACAAGATCTTCTTCTATTACGCGCCGAAGATTCTGGGCGGATTGCAGTCGCTGCCCGTGGTGGGCGGCACCGGCCGGCTGCGGCGCGCGGACGCCATCCAGTTCCGTGACGTCACCTTGCACAACATCGCGCTGGATGAGTTCGCGGTGGAAGCGTACCTGATCAAGAACGTCTGAACGATGTTTACGGGCATCATCGAAGAGTTGGGCGTGGTGGAGGCGATCGAGGCGCGTCCGGACGGCGCGCGGCTGCGCCTGCGCTGCCAGGCCGTGATCGAAGATGCAACCATCGGCGCTAGCATTGCGGTGAACGGCGTCTGTCTCACCGCCACGGAACTCTTCGCGAACGGCTTTGCGGCCGACGCCGCGGCGGAGACCCTGCGCCGCAGCACGCTTGGTGAGCTGAAACGCGGCGCCGAGGTGAACCTGGAGCGTCCGCTCGCGGCCGGCGGGCGGCTCGGCGGCCACATCGTGCAAGGGCACGTGGACGGAGTGGGCGAGGTCGTCTCCATCGAGCAACTCGGCGGCGGTGACTGGTGGGTGAAGGTACGCGTGCCGGAGTCACTGGCGCGCTATACGGCGGAGAAGGGCTCCATCGCCATCGACGGCATCAGCCTCACGGTGGCCGCGCTCGAAGGCGACGTCGTGAGCTTGAGCGTGATCCCGCATACTTACGCAAACACCGTGCTGAAGCTGCGCCGCCCAGGTGATCGCGTCAACATCGAGTGCGACATCCTGGCCAAGTACGTTGAGCGGCTGCTCGGCGGCCGCGCGGGGTCATCGGGCCTCACCGAAGAAAAGCTGCGCGACTGGGGCTATTGAAGCGAGTCGCGCGCGTTACGATTTCTTCAGTTCGTCCACAATCTCGGCCGCCACACGGCGCGCGCCTTCCACGTCTCCCTTTTGGAAACTGATAGCGCCCACGCGCGGGTGGCCGCCGCCGCCGTAGCGTTCGCAAATGCTCGCCAGGTTGCGCAGCGACTGAGACCTGGTCCAGGGATTGGTGCCGACCGAAACCTTGGTCCGGAAACTCGAAATGCTCACCGACACCGTGTAGGTCGAGTTCGGATAAATGTAATACGGGATGAACTTGTTGTAGCCTTCCACGCCCTGGTCGGCCAGGTCAAAGAACACCACACCGTCTTCGCTCCGGCTGCGTTCGCGGATCAGTTCGATGGAGCGCAGGTGCCGCTCGTACAACGGTTGGTACTGTTCCTGTATCGCCGGTTCCTCGATGATTTCGGCGAGCTTGCGATGGCGCATCCAACGGATGATCTGATGCACCGTTTCCGAACCCTTCACGCTTTCGATGACCAGCGTCAACTTCATGGCCGGCGTGCCCAATTCGACGGCCGATTGAGCGTCAGAGTATTGCGCGCCGTCGATGATGTTGGCCGCTTCCACCAGTTCATCCAGATCCGGAGCGTGCCAGTTGAACTTGGTGCGCGCCACGTGCGCGATGAAGGCCGTGCAAGAGCGATAGCTCGGGTCGAACAGTTTCCTACCGCTGGTGTCGCGGCGCCAATGCGCGGCGTCCTCTTCGGTGAGAAAGGCGCTCTGATGGTGATCGAACCACCAGGTCAGACGCGGATTCGATGAGTATTTAAAATCGACGATGGCATTCTCATCGCCGTCGAAGAGGCTGTCGTCGAAATGCTGCGCGGCGGTGTGCGCCATGCCGGTGAAGTGGAACTCGGCTCCCGGATGGAAAGCGCCTTCCACAAAACGCGTAAAAAACGCGGCGGCGGCCGCACCGTCGAAGCAATGGTCGTGGTGGAGAACCCGTATCTTCATTCGCAAGACTCACAGAAGCGGAAAACCCTACAGTTTGCTTCAATCGGAGGCAAAATGCAACTGCCGCATCCGGACGTGTTGTGACGCGCCGAACGAGTGTGTTCTACTTTTTTACATGAAACGGTATTTGACGATCGCGCTCGTGGCTGTGCTGCCGTGTCTTGGGCAGGTGGAGATCAAGCAGCAACCCGACCGGATGGACATCGCTATCAACGGTTCGGCGTTCTCTACCTTCTTCTACGGAACGGACGCACCCAAGCCGTATCTGCACCCGCTGCGCACGGCGTCCGGCAAGATCGTCACTCGCGCGTATCCGATGTCCGATGTGGAAGGCGAGAGTAAGGACCACCCGCATCACCGCGGCTTGTGGTTCACGCACGGCGACGTGAACGGTTTCGATTTCTGGGCCAACGAAGCGCGCCAGAAGGGACCGAAGAAGGGCAAGATTGTTCTCGATAAGGCCGGCCCGGTCCAGAGCGGCAAGAAGAAGGGCACGCTTCAGGCCAGCTTCAAATGGCTGGACCCGCAGGGCAACGCGTTGCTGAACGAAGCCCGCAAGATGACGTTCTACGCCGACCGCGACCGCCGCGTGATCGACGTCGACATCACGCTCACCGCCATCGAAGACGTGAAGTTCGGTGACACCAAGGAAGGCAGCTTTGCCATCCGGCTGGCTACGCCGCTCGAAGAGCCGTCGCCGAAGTCCAAGGGTGTTGCGCGTACCGGCAAGATGGTGAACGCTGAAGGGCTCGAAACCGAGAAGGACGTTTGGGGCAAGCGCTCGGCGTGGGTGGACTACGAAGGGGCGCTCGAAGGTGAGAAGCTTGGTATCGCGATTCTGGATCATCCCTCCAACCCGCGCTATCCGACCTACTGGCATTCGCGCGGCTACGGACTGTTTGCCACCAACATTTTCGGTGTGCACGATTTCACGCGCGACAAATCGAAGGACGGCAGCCTCAACCTGGCGAAAGGGAAGTCACTGCGTTTCCTGTTCCGTGTGGTGA
>CAZDIZ010000047.1:7313-18151 GCA_964505625.1 uncultured Solibacteraceae bacterium
GGCAGCCTCAACCTGGCGAAAGGGAAGTCACTGCGTTTCCTGTTCCGTGTGGTGATCCACCCCGGCGACGCCCGCGCCGCCAAGATTGCCGCTGAGTTCACGAAGTTCAGCAAGCTGAAGTAGCGCGCCGCGCCGCCGGAGCGGATCGAGTTCGATCAGAACATGTAGGAGATGCCGAACCCGAACTGGTGGCGCGCCCTCAGGTCCACGCCAGGCATAATCACGCCGGCCGCCTGCGCGATGCCGAAGTCGATATTCAACTTCGCCTTCTCGGGCGCCGGAACAATACGCAGTGCATAAGTGATGGTGGTGGGTACGATGGCGCCCGGCAGGTCCTTCACGCTCCGAGGCTGCTGCGCGAACTCCGAACCCAGAATAAGTTGGCTCTTGCCCGGACCGCGCAGTACAAATGCGGCCGCGCCGAACATGCGCCCCTTGTAAGCCGGAGCGTTGCCCGCCAGGCCCAACACGCTGGCGTTGGTGGCCTTGTAGCCGAAATTGAACACGAGCGGAATGACCTTGGTCTGCGTGACGGTCTTGGTGGCCACCGCGTAAAAATCATAGTTGCTGTTGTCGTGTTTGGAAATGACGCCGCTCACGTGGTTGACCTGTGTGCGCGCCACGAAACCGGCGGAAATCGCCGGCAGCCACTTCTGCTTGGCTGAATTCTCCTTCACCACCGCAACCTTGGCGTGCGCGATGTTGAAGCCCTTGTTCCAGAATTGGCTGAGTCCGGCCGTGCTGCCGGCTTGATGCTCACTGCGGGTATAGCCGAACTCAGTGCGCCCCAACGCTCCGACCGTCAGGGACGCTTGATGAAAATTGCCCAGCACACTACCCGCGTTCAGGAAATGGTACGCCACGACCGGGTGCCCTATCCCCGTCGCGGGTGAAGCTGCCGTGTAAGCCATGGGAGTGACAAAAATGCCCGTCTGTCCATCCCAATTGAGACTTTGCGCCATTGCTAGCGTGGCGCTTAACAAAAAGGCCCCTATGACGGCGGGCCGTGATGCGAACTTCATTTTGGTGAATCTCCTCCTGTCGCGGCATAACCGCCGCTTCCGACAGAGATCGGCCCTAGCTGTACAGTCCTGTATAGTAACGAGATGTGGTTTAGTACCGTACTACGGTCCGCCGGTCGTGTAACGCGTTCATTTTGCGGAGCGTCTCCCCCAATTGACAGCTTTCAAAGGCGCTCTTTATGATAGGTAGTTCAGCTACGGCACTTTAGGCCGACATCCGCTGTTCTCCAGGATCCAAATATGATCAAGGTCGAAGGTCTCACCAAGAGGTACGCCCGCACGGTTGCGGTCGACAACATCTCTTTCGGTATCGAGAAAGGTCAGATCGTAGGATTTCTGGGCCCCAACGGGGCCGGGAAAACCACTACCATGCGCGTTCTGACCTGCTTCCTGCCGCCCACGGCGGGATCGGCCAACGTCGCCGGTTTCGACGTTCTCAAGAATCCCCTCGAAGTGAAGAAGCGCATCGGCTACCTGCCGGAGACACCGCCGGTGTATCCGGAAATGGAAGTCGAGGAGTACCTGACATTCGTCGGGCGGCTCAAAGGCATCGGCGCGAAGGAACTGCCCAAGCGCATCGACGAAGTCTGCGAGCGTTGCGCGATTGGCGACGTCCGCAAGAAGCTGGCGGGAAAGTTGTCGAAAGGCTACCGGCAGCGCGTGGGATTGGCGCAAGCCATCATTCACAACCCGGACGTGCTGGTGCTGGACGAGCCGACCGCGGGCCTCGATCCCAAACAGATCATCGAAACGCGCGAGTTGATCAAGAGCCTGGCGGGCGACCACACCATCATCCTGAGCACGCACATTCTGCCGGAAGTGGAGCAGACCTGCGAGCACGTCATCATCATCGCCAAAGGCAAGCTGGTGGCGACCGACACGGTCAGCAACCTGACCAACCGCTTGCGCGGCGCCGAGGCGGTGGCGGTGGAAGTGGAAGCGCGCGAAGGCGTGGTCGATCCGGTGGTGGTGCGCCAACGCCTGGAGCAGGTGCCCGGCGTGAGCCGCGTGCTACTGAAGGAAACCCGCGACAAGCGGCACAGCTTTGAGGTGGAAGGCTTGCAAGGGCGCTCGGTGCGCGGGGACCTGGCGCGGAGCGTGGTGGAGTCCGGCTGGAACCTTACCGAGTTGCGCCCGCTGGCGCTCAGCCTGGAAGAGATCTTCCTGCAATTGACTTCGCCGGAGCAGGGCACGGCCGAAGGAGGCGCGAAATGAGAAACGTCTGGATCATTTGCCGCAAGGAACTCAAGAGCTACTTCGTTTCCCCGATCGCCTACGGGTTGATGGCCTTCTTCGCGGCCATCTCGGGATACTTCTTCTACATCGCCACGGCGATTTTCGTCAGCCGCGGCTCGCAGGCCCAGATGATGGGCCAGAGCATGCCGATGGACCTGAACGAATGGGTAATCCGGCCGCTGCTGATGAACGTGAGCGTGATCGGGCTGTTCATGATCCCCATGATCACCATGCGGCTGTTCGCCGAGGAAAAGCGCTCGGGCACCATCGAACTGCTGGCCACCTCGCCCGTTCGCGACATGGAGATTATTCTGGGCAAGTGGTTCGCGGCTTTTATCATGTATGCCTGCATTTTGGGCATCTCGCTGCTGAACCTCTCGCTGCTGTTCGTATACGGCAAGCCGGATTGGAAGCCGCTGTTGGTCGGCTATCTGGGGCTGTTGCTGCAAGGCGGGTGCCTGCTATCAATCGGCACGTTCATTTCCACCACCACGCGCAACCAGATCATTGCCGGCGTGGCTACCTTCGCTGTCTGCCTGCTGTTGTGGGTGTTCGACTGGGTGACCGCGTACGAGACGGCCGATTGGGCCAAGGTGATGAGCTACCTGTCGGTGGTGACGCACTTTGAAACGTTCGCCAAAGGCGTGCTCGACACCAAGGACGTGGTCTTTTACCTTTCCATGATCTTCTTCGGGTTATTCATGACGTCCCGGTCCATGGAATCGCTGCGGTGGAGGTCCTAAGATGAACTTCGATTGGGTCAAGACTCGACAAACCAAGTACACGGCCTACATCACGCTGTACGTTCTGATCATCATCGGTGTGCTCGGCATGGTGAATTGGCTCGCCAACCGCCACAACAAGACCTTCGACGCGACGGCGAACAAGCGCTTCAGCCTTTCCGACCAGACCGAGAAGGTGGTTAAGAACCTGAAGCAGGACGTCAAAATCCGCTACTTCGACAAGACCAGCGAATTCGGCCGCGCGCGCGACCTGCTGGACCGCTACGACAATCTGAGTGCGAAGCTGAGCGTGGACTACATCGATCCGGACAAGAGGCCGCAGGTGGCCAAGGCCGCTGGTGTGCGCAACTACGGAACGATCTACGTCGAGGCCAACTCGAAGCGCGAGGAAGCCAAGAGCGTTTCCGAAGAGGAACTCACCGGCGCCATCATCCGCGCGCTGAAGAGCGGCGAACGCAATGTTTGCTTCGTCACGGGCAGCGGCGAGCACGGCCTGGACGATAGCGGCCGCTTCGGTTACGCAGCGGCGAAGGAGGCGCTCGAGAAGAACAATTACAAGACGCGGACCATTTCGCTGCTGGAGAAGGCGGAAGTCCCCAAGGACTGCACCATCCTGATGGTGGGCGGTCCCAAGCGCGACTATGTGGAACCCGTGGTCGCGGCCGTCAAGGCGTACGTGGAAGGCGGCGGACGGGCGCTCGTGATGCTGGATCCGCCGGTGCAAATGGGGCGTGACGACACCAGTGAGAATGCCGCGCTGGTGAAGGTGCTGGAGGGCTGGGGTGTCGCGCTGAACAAGGATTTGGTGCTTGACCTCAGCGGCATCGGGCGGTTGTTCGGGTGGGGCGCGGAGGTTCCGTTGGTGACCACCTACGAATCGCATGCCATCGTTCGCGAGATGAAAGAATTGGCCACGGCGTTCCCCATCGCTCGCTCGCTCGATGTGAAGAGCGCGGACAAGGCCACCGCGGAGAAACTGTTTTCGACGACCGCGAACAGCTTCGCCACCACCAATTTGAGCTCGCCTGAGATCCGTATGAATCCGAAAGACAAGAAAGGGCCATTAGCACTCGCTGCCGCCGGCACCTATTCGACCGGTCAGACCGGGCAGCAGGGCCGCTTCGTCGTGGTGGGCTGCTCGGGATGGGCGACCAACAGCATCCTGAGTTTCAACGGCAACCGCGATCTGTTCCTGAACATGGCGAACTGGCTCAGTTCGGACGAGGATCTGATTTCCATCCGTCCGAAGGATCCGGAAGACCGGCGTCTCAACATGAACCGCCGGCAGATGAGCAACATTTTCTACGTGAGCGTAATCGGCATTCCGCTGATCATCATCGCCGCCGGCTTGAGTGTCTGGTGGCGCAGGAGGTAACCGATGCGCGTGCGAGGATTGCTGGTAGCGGTTGTGGTGCTGGCCGCGCTGGGCGGAGCGGTTTGGTATTCGGAGAAGCAGAAGAAGGCCGAGGAATCGAAGCCCGCGGCCGATACGACGCCGAAAGTGTTGTCGATTCCGGAGGACCAATTCCGGCAGATCGAGATCAAGAAGCGCGACGGCGAAACCACGGTGGTGAAGCGTGATTCAGCCACGAGCAAGTGGCAGATCGTGGCGCCCGCCGCGCTGGCGACCGACGCCGACGCGATGACCTCGCTGGTCTCTTCGCTGGCCTCGCTCGCCTCCGACCGTTTGATTGAAGAGAAGGGCGGCGATCTGGCGGGCTATGGCTTGTCCAACCCGTCACTCGAAGTGACCGTCACAACCGCCGACGGCAAAAAACACAAGCTTCTGGTGGGCGATGAAACGCCCACCGGGGGCGGCGCATTCGTGAAAACCGAAGGCGATGCGCGCGTGTTCACGATAGCCAGTTACAACAAGACGGGCGTTGATAAAACGTCCAAGGATCTGCGCGACAAGCGCCTGCTGACCTTCGATTCCGAAAAGCTCAGCCGCGTTGAGTTGAACGCCCAAAAGCAGGCGCTCGAATTCGGCAAGAACGCGCAGAACGAATGGGCCATCTTGAAACCGCGTCCCTTGCGCGCCGATGGCGGCCAAATTGAGGACCTCATCCGCAAACTCAAGGACGCGAAGATGGACACCTCCATCTCCGACGAGGATGCCAAGAAGGCCGCCACCGGCTTCGGTTCCAGCGCCGTGGTGGCGGTGGCACGCGTGACCGATGCGGCGGGCACACAGCAGATCGAAGTCCGCAAGAACAAGGAAAACAACTACTACGCCAAGTCCAGCGCGGTCGAGGGCGTTCACAAAGTCGCCAACGACCTGGGGGAAGGCCTCGATAAGGGTCTGGACGATTTCCGCAACAAGAAGCTGTTCGATTTCGGCTTCAACGATCCCAGCCGCGTCGAATTTCGCGACGGCGCCAAAAGCAGCGTTTTCGTCAAGGGCGGCGACAAGTGGTGGCTGAACGGCAAAGCCATGGACTCGGCCAGCCTGCAATCGCTGGTGGACAAACTGCGCGAGCTGGCCAGCATCAAGTTCGTCGATGCGGGCTTCACGACGCCGATGATCGAAGCCGCCGTGACGTCGAAGGACGGCAAACTGGTGGAAAAAGTTCTCATCTCCAAGTCCGGCAACAGCTACTTCGCGCGCCGCGACAACGAACCGGCCATCTACGAGCTGGACTCCAGAGCGGTGGAAGAACTGCAGAAGGCCGCGGGCGAGGTGAAGGAGTATCAGCCTCCCAAGGACGCCAAGAAAAAGTAGTAGTAGGATAGGCAACAGCCTTTCCAACAATTCACATGAATGGTCTTTTGACCGACCTGTACGAGCTGACGATGGCGGCGGGCTACTTCGCCGCCGGTAAGGCCAGCGAGACTGCCACTTTCGAACTGAGCATCCGGCGCTTGCCGCCCAACCGGAATTTTGTGATTGCGGCGGGCCTTGAGCAGGTGGTCGACTACCTGCTGAACTTCAGCCTGAATCCAGAAGAAGTTGACTATCTGCGCGGCTTGAAGCAGTTTGCCTCGGCGCCGCCGGAGTTCTTCGACTACCTGGGCCGCCTGCGTTTCTCCGGCGATCTGTTTGCCGTTCAGGAAGGCACGCCGGTCTTCGCCGGCGAACCGGTGCTGACGGTGCGTGCGCCGTTGATTGAGGCGCAGATCGTCGAGACCTACCTGCTCTCCAGCATCAGCTTCCAGACACTGGTGGCGACCAAGGCGGCGCGAGTGGTGGACACCGCCGCCGGACGCACGGTGGTGGAATTCGGCACACGCCGCGCGCACTCGCCCGAAGCCGGCGTGCTCGCCGGACGGGCCGCCTACATCGGTGGCTGCGCGGGCACCAGTAACACGCTCAGTGGATTCCGCTACGGCATTCCGGTGTATGGCACCGCGGCGCATTCCTGGGTGCTGGCATTTCCCGACGAGATGGAGTCGTTCCGGCGCCTGCAACAGTTGCTGGGACCGGCGACTATTTACTTGATCGACAGCTACGACACCATCGAGGGAGCGCGCAAAGCGGCTTCGCTCGGCGAGCCGATGTGGGGTGTGCGACTGGACAGCGGCGATCTCGGCGAGTTGTCGCGACAGGTGCGCGCCATCCTGGATCAGGCCGGTCTCAAACGCGCACGCATCATGGCCACCGGCGATCTGAACGAATACCGTATTGGTGAGTTGGTGGCCGCCGGCGCGCCCATCGATGCTTTCGGCGTGGGCACGGAACTGGCGACCTCGGCCGACGCTCCTACCTTGGGCGCCATCTACAAGATGGTGGAAGTGGTCAGCGACGGCGTCAAGCGCTACACCGCCAAGTTCAGCGCCGACAAAGTCACGATTCCGGGCGCAAAGCAAATTTTCCGTTTCCGCGATCACGACGAGATCGCCTGCGCCTGGGAGTGCCCGCGCATGCGCGGCGACGCGGCGCCGGTGGAAGCGCTGATACGCCCGGTAATCTACGACGGCGAGTTGGTGGAAGCGCTGCCCGACGCCCGCGCGGCACGCCTGCGTACCGCCGCGTGTTTGAAGAGTCTTCCGCCGGCGTGCCGGCATCTACAAGATGCCGAACCTTATCGGGTGGAGCTGAGCGTGGAGTTGAAGCGTTTACTCGAGCAAGCCCGGCAACAGGTGGCTGTATGAAGACCGTCTTCGTCGATGTCGATACGCAAATCGACTTTCTGTATCCTGCCGGCGCGCTCTATGTTCCCGGCGCCGAAAAGCTATTGCCGCGCCTGGAACAGTTGACGCGCCACGCCGCGCGACACGGCATTCCCCTGCTGTCGACCATGGACGCGCACGCCGAGGACGATCCGGAATTTCGCTCCTGGCCGCCGCATTGCGTGGCGCACACCGCGGGCCAGCAGAAGCCTCAGCAAACCTTGCTCGATAAGCGCGTCACAGTGCCGAATGTTCCGGCTGAATGTTCGGTCGAAGGCGCTGCTCAGATCATCCTAGAAACCGACGCCATCGATTGCTTCACAAATCCCAATCTCGCGGGGTTGCTGAAACGGCTCGATGCCGGGCGATACGTGGTCTACGGCGTGGTCACCGAGTATTGCGTGCGCTGCGCCGCCATGGGACTGTTGAAGACCGGCAAACGGGTCGAGTTGGTGACTGACGCGATTGAAACGCTGCGGACCGAAGACGCACAGCGCACCTACGGCGAATTCACAGCCGCGGGCGGCGTGCTAAACACCGTTGGTGAAGTCACCGCCGGGTGAATCGCGGCGGCGTACCAGGATTGTCTGTCAGATTGCGCTCAAGCCACCGGCTCTTACCGGCGGATCACATCCCAGCCTTTGGCGTAATATCCTTCGCGCCGCGCCATAGACGCTCGATGTCGTAATAGGCGCGCGCTTTTTCGGCGAAGATGTGCACGATGTAGTCGCCGTAGTCGATCAACACCCACTCGGCGTTGTCGTAACCTTCCACGTTGATGGGCAGCTCGCCGAGCTTCTTGATCTGAAGCGTGACTTCGTCGCTGATCGCCTGTATCTGCCGGGAGTTCGTGCCTCCGCAGATCACGAAGTAGTCGGTAAACGTGGTGACTTCGCGCAGATCCAGCACTCGCAACCCAACGGCTTTCTTGGATTCGGCGGCCAGATAGGCTGCCAGCCAAGGCTGTTCGGGGGAAGCGCTTTCACTCGCAGGGCCGGGGGATAGGTCTAGCTTGTGAGGTGACACTCGGTTGGTATGGTCGCTCCTGTTCCGTATCGTACTACAATCAAGGAGATGCGTCTAATCCTGGCGCTGGCCTGCCTGGCCGGCGCTGCGGCGTTCCCGCAAAGCACGTCTTCGCTCACGCAACCTGCCGCAGGCAAGGACCCAGCCGAAGTGCGCCGGCTGGTGGACGCGGGAGTGCTGCCGCGCTCAAGCCTGAACGACCTGGAGCGCGCCGCCAAGGACCGTGAAGACGTGGCCACCCTCGACCGCCTGCTCTATGGCAGCATCACGGTTGAGGAACTGACCGTCGACCAGGCTCAGGAAATGGTGGCGGCCGCCGAAAGGCTCAGGGCGCGGCGCAAGAGCGAGGTCGAACACACGCGAACACTGGTGGAGGCGGGCGCGCTACCGCGGACGGCGCTGACCTCGTATCTGCTCGACTACGATCAGAGCTGCCGGACCGCCGACCTGGCCGCCTCGCGCGCGCGGCTACTTCAGGAATTGGCCGAGATGGCGCGGACCGAACTCAGCACGGAACCGTTGCCGGAGTATCCGCCGCTTGAGTGGAAGCCGTCGGAGCGTTTCGATGGCGACGGCATCTTCACCAACGGGTTGTTCAAGAGGATCGTATTGGCGTTTGAAGCGAAGTTCAGTAAGCCGCTTCCGGTGAGCGCGCGCGGCGAAACGGCCATTCACCGCATGATGGGTTACGACCACCGGGGGCGCGTGGACGTCGCGCTCAACCCGGACCAGTCGGAAGGCGTCTGGTTGCGGAGCTACCTGGAAGAACTGCGAATTCCGTACTTCGCGTTTCGCGCGGCCATTCCCGGCAAGTCCACCGCGCCGCACATTCACATTGGCCCGCCCAGCACTCGTTTGCGGGTAGCGGATTGAAGGAAAGCATGTCACAGCCTAACTTGCGCGTTCTGATTCCCGAGCAGCAGATCCAGCAGCGTATACGCGAAATGGCCGCTCAGATCGATGCGGACTATGCGCCTGGGCCGCTTTACGTGGTGGGCATTCTGAAGGGCGCTTGCATTTTTCTCGCCGATTTGGCGCGCGCGCTGAACCGCCAGGCGCGCATCGATTTCATTGGCACGTCGAGTTACGGCCGCGGCAAAACCAGTTCCGGCGAAGTGAAGCTCACCAAGGATCTGGATAGCACCATCGAGGGCGCCGACGTTCTCATCGTCGAAGACATTGTCGATAGCGGCGTGACGCTCACCTACCTGAAGCACGTGCTCGAACAGCGCGGCCCGCGCTCGGTGCGCATCGCGGCGCTGCTCGACAAGCCTAGCCGCCGGCTCCGGCCCGTGGAAGTGAACTACGTCGGCTTCCAAATCCCCGACGAGTTCGTGGTCGGCTACGGTTTGGACTACGCCGAAGACTACCGCAACCTACGCGATATCTGCATTCTCGGCGACTGAGGGCGTGCGCGCTAGATCACCGCGAGCAGCAGACTCGCCACAAACGCCATCGCGCCGCCGTAGAGAAACGGATACGCCGCGCCGGCATGTTCCCATAACAGTCCCGCTGCAACGTTAGCGCCGAGTACGGCCACTCCCGTCGCCAACGCATGGTAGCCGAGCGCGGTGGCTTTCCTGTCCGCGCCCACCAGATCGACAACGTAAGCTCGCGCCGCGCCTTCAGCGATGCCGGAGTACAAACCGTAAACGGCGAACAGCAGCGGCAGAAACGCTAGGTGCGTTACCGCGCCGAACGCCGCGTAAACCAGCGCGAAGACGATCCATCCAGCCATCAAGACGTGCTTGCGTCCCAGACGGTCCGAAATCGCGCCGGCCGGATACGACGCCGCGACCGTGACGGCGTTGAACAACGCGAAGTAGAGGACGATGGTGTTGGTGGTCGCGCCCAGCGACTTCGCGCGCAACAGCAGCAACGCGTCGGCCGAATTGCCCAAGGCGAACAGCACCGAGACCGACAGGTAGATCCAGAACCGCTTCGGCAGCGCCTCGCGCGTGGCCTGTTTGGGTGGCGCAACCGTACCCGTCTCGCGCGTCATGCGGATCACAACGAGTGAAAGCAGCCCAGGCACGGCGGCCACCACAAAGACGTACCGCAGATTCTGGTTGAACAGGGCGAGCAGCGGCAGAGCGAGCAGCGGGCCCACCACCGCGCCAATCTGATCCATCGAGCGATGAAAGCCGAAGGCGCGGCCGCGCGATTCGGCCTCAGTGGATTCGGCGAGCATGGCATCGCGCGCGCTGGTGCGCACGCCCTTGCCGAAACGGTCGGCAATACGCGCGCCGAGCACCGCGGTCCAACCAGTCGCCGCCGCGAGCCCCAGCTTCGCCAGAGCCGAGATGCCATAGCCCGCGAAAACGAACGGACGGCGGCGGCCGATGCGATCCGACCAAGCGCCCGAGATGCCTTTCAAGAGGCTGGCGGTCATCTCGGCGCATCCTTCGATGAACGCCGCGGCGCCAACGCTCGCGCCGAGCGTGGTGGTGAGGAAGAGCGGGATCAGCGGGTAGATCATCTCGCTCGAAATGTCGGTGAGAAGGCTCACCAAGCCGAGCAAAACGACATTACGCGTAATGCCACGCATACGGGCGCCCGAGCCTCAGACTAACTCCGCGCCGCGCTCTGCCAGAAGTTCCCGTAACACCGATCTATGGCAGCGGTTTTCGTTCTGGCAGTAACAGCCGAGCGATAGATTCGTGTGATGCGAAAGCGCCGCCAGTACATCCAGTTCACGGCT
>CAZDIZ010000047.1:18251-20331 GCA_964505625.1 uncultured Solibacteraceae bacterium
GCCAGTGTGCCACGCGGTGGGCTTTGTGTAGGATACCTGTTCGCGAGGCAAATGTCCCAAGCCGCGGTAGTTGCGGTCATCGTTGAGGTCGGCTAGGTTGAGAGTATGACGGTACTCCTTGAGAAGGCCATGCAACGGGTATCGAGCCTCTCGCAGGAGGAGCAGGACGCCATCGCCTCGCAGATTATCGAGACCATCGAAGACGAGTCCGAGTGGCACCGGAAATTGGCCGCCACGCCTAAGCCGCTCCGAGCGCTCGCCAGTGAAGCACTGCAGGAAGACGGGGAAGGCAAGACGCGCCCCATCGAAGATCTTCTGTGATCGAGTCGCGCACCACCCGGCGTTTTCGAGAAGCCTTCCTTGCATTGCCGGAAGACACCCAGAAACAAGCGCGGCAAGCGTACTCGCTGCTTTCTGAGGGTCCCTCTCACCCCAGTCTTCGCTTCAAAAAAGTGGACGAAAACCCGAGTGTCTACTCCATTCGGATCGGACTTGGATATCGCGCACTCGGTGTGCTGACAGGCTCCGTGATCGTGTGGTTTTGGATCGGCTCCCACGCCGATTATGACCGCCTGGTTTAGTCAAGCCAACGGTATTTGCGGCTGGCTCGCCTAGCGAAACTGCACATGCCTCCGAGCGGACAAGTCCCAGAAATGCCCTCTGGCGCCGTCGTTCAGTGGCCGAGATTATTTCCGAGGACTAGTGTCGTTCCGCTGGCACGCACTCGCCACTTCAGTGAATCGCGTACGTGAACCTGTACTCCTCGCAAACGGCGTTGACCATCAAGGCGGCAGGTGAACTGCCCAGCCCAAAACACGGGGCGCTCTTGGACACAACGCTAGGCAGGGTCAGCAGCCAAAAGAGCGTCCACTATTGATGGCAATTCGGTTTGGTCGAGCGCCAGACTGAAAACCAAATAGGTGCCGACGTGGAATTCCGGTTCGGCTCTACCTTCGATCAGCATGTGCCCCTTCCCATCCCCGGACATCTTGAGTGTCAGATTGGGTTCCATCGAGTCCAAGCTGACCGTGCCGGAGAGTGTCCGGTATAGCTGTTGGATTTGTTGTCCGAACCGGCGCAACTCTCCTTTGTAAAACTGCCAACGAAACGTGCCCTTCCAGATGCCGCAAGCCACTTCAACATCCGCGACCCGCCAATCATCAACCTCATGGCTTAACACGTCGATTCGGACGTAATCAGCTTGCGTATGACCAATGGTGACCTGCCCAAGCGGCATTCTCGACATACGTTCAAAGGCGATGATATCGCGCGCAAATCGAAGCGGCTACCGAGCACCGCCATCCCGCTTGGCGAGGATTGCCGTTGCCGAGCAGCCGGCCGCTGTCAGTTCGATGGTCTTCGGTACTCCGGTGAAACGAAATCCGTCTCTCGTTGCTGTCAGGACGTAGCGGCCGGGTGGGAGGTCTTCGAAATTGAACCGCCCCGATGCGTCGGTCGTAGCCGTCTTTGTGTAGCTTGGGGACTCGATTTTGACTTGGGCATCGGGCACTGGGTGTTTCGCGGGTTCGTGAGACCAAAACAAGATACGCAGGCGCAGTTCGTCCAACTCTGATGTGACGACTCCGAATATCGCGGATTGTCTTAAGGCTTTTTTGATGTCTCGAAGGTATTCAATGTCTTCCGACGCCTCGGTGAACTCGCGGGTTCGGCTGCAAATGCCAGTTTCGTCGCGCCCGGTCTTGTCATCACGGCGGGCGTAAACGACGTATCGATGCCCGAGTTCGAAATTGAAACCACAGTCTCCGTAGCCTTGCCCTGTCCAAACATCGCGAACGGGCCGGTGTTCTCCCTTGAACGTCTCATCTACGGTGAACCGGACGGGGCGTTGCCATTGGCCAAGCACTGGGAAGTACTCGGTCGCGAGCTTCTGAAGCTCATCTTCGTTACGAGCACGCCTCAAGCGAGGCAGCGCTTCCCTTGGTAGCAGGCGAGACCAGATCTTCTTCGCATCGCGCAAAGAGAACTCGTCTGAATTCTCCATCCGCTCGATCTCCTTCCGACTTAGCTTGCGATTGAATTCTTCCCGCAGTTTGTCGATCGTCGGGCCTGTGTCCAACAC
>CAZDIZ010000047.1:20431-21553 GCA_964505625.1 uncultured Solibacteraceae bacterium
CGTACATTTGCAGTGCCGGGGCCTCAGCCGGCGGGACGCGATTTGTGTCCTGGGGATGGTGGGCGTGCAGGGCCAACTGCTCGCCAAGAAACCCAAGCCGCTGCGGCGGATCATATCGGCGAAGCGGCCGTTGTTTGTTGTGGAAGGCGGGCGGCCGATGTGGGACGTTCTTCCGGAGGAGTTCCGGCCCTACTGCGCGGTGATGATGGCGGCGGGCGCAGGAGTCATCACGGCCGGGACGCGGCTGCCGTTGTTTGATGAGTTGGCGAAGTTGCAGGCGGCCGGCATCCCCGTGATTCTCTCCGTGCAGAATGACGAGGTAGACAGCAAGCCTACGCCGCTTGCGACCATCGCGAAAGCCTTCGATGAGTTCCCCAATCTGATCGGCTGCCGCGTGTGCGAACTGAGTTGTGGTCCCGGGCTCACGGCTCCGGAGCGTCGCAATCTGATCGACGTGATCCATTTGTGCGGCGAACATCGCGCGCTGATCAATTGGCAGGACATGGGCTATCCCTATCAGCGCGAGCACGTCTTCATGCAGGCTGGGCGCGACCGCGAGATTTTCGACGCACTGTTTGAAAACGGCGACTCGGTCATCCTGACGGAGAAAAACAACGGTTGGGGCAAGTACTACCAAACCAGGTCGCTGGTGCTCGGAATGTGGGCCTCGGGCATCGTCGCCAATTGGGGTTTCAACGCCGAGGATTGGTGGTGGTTCGAACAAGGCTACGGCGAGCGCTTTCAGCCAAGCAAAGGCAGGCGTGGCTGGGGCCGCCAGCACGGGTCCGGCCTGCAAGCGACCAAAGGATGGGACTTCGCCAGCACGCTCTCCTACCCGGACATTCTCTACGCGCAGAACGTGCTCTGCGCGATGGCCGGCGGCGCCACGGTGTACAGCTTCGAATCGTCGCACGCGTACGCGAACGTAGATCAGAACGGCGTGTACCGTTTGACCCCGGCCTGGAAGAATGCGATCTACCCGTTGCTCAAAGCCGCGCTGGATTACCAACTCATTCCGGAGCGTGAACAGGTGGCCGCCAGGATGAAGGTTGCCTATCAGGACTCCGGCGAGCAAGGAACGGAACTCGACGACACCGGCGAACAGTTGTACCGGCCGCTGTA
>CAZDIZ010000047.1:21653-34911 GCA_964505625.1 uncultured Solibacteraceae bacterium
GCGAGCAAGGAACGGAACTCGACGACACCGGCGAACAGTTGTACCGGCCGCTGTACGGTGCGCGAATACCGGACGAGCAGATTCTCGCCGCGAAGCTGTCTTCCGATTTGCTGATGCACACCGGGCGCTACTACTATTTGCCGGTGCTACCCAAGCTGGCTCCGGCGGCGGCGCGCTCCCGCTTTGCGCACATCGTTCGGCCGCACCAGTTCGCTAGCGCCGAAGCGCAACGGGCGTATTTCGACAAGCTGTTCCCCGCCGAATCGACCGGCGACGCGCTGGTGCTGCAGGTCAACGACACCTGGTACGTCACCAACACGCACGAGAATAAAAACATCGCCGAGGACTTCCGCTTCCCGCTGATCATGAACGGCGTGAAGCTGGAACTGTCGGGCCGTCTTGAGCCGCACACGGAGTTCTTCGCGGCGAAACGCGGGCCGAAGCTCGTTCTCCAAGTGAACAACTACCTGGTGAAGACGCACATCTGGGACGAACCTCGGCCGGATGTTTTCGACATACCCGCGTATCTCAAGAAATACGTGACCAACCCGGACGACAAGGAGCGGCGCGCGACTACGCTGCGGCTCGCGGTGTCAGGAAAGCGAACGCCCGCGTTGACGTATGAGACGCAACACGGCACGGTCGAATCCCACTGGGACGCGAAGTCACGCGCGCTAGAGATCAGGCTCAACCACAATGGTCCGGTGAGCCTGATCATCGCTCTCTAGACCGCTACCGCAAGTTCCAGCGGCTTGCCGGGTTGAATCTGCACTTCATCGGCAAAGGCGATCTTCGACGCTTTCGCCGTGCACGCCACTTCGCGGCCTCTCAACTTCGCGGTTACTTTGCCGCCTTTCACTCCGTGAGTGATTGCGCGGCAAGCCAGCGTTCCTTCACACACCGTCACCGTGATGCGGTGGCCGGTTTCTGTTTTGATTTGTTCGAAAGTTCCCCAACCCGAGGGCGTCGACCAGAAGCTACGGAAGGCATCCTGGTTGATCACCGGCTTCAGCGTGAGCGACTTCGTCACTCCCGAGTAGTCGAAACCGCTCAGCGCGATGATGGCAGACCAGCTTGCCATGGCTCTTGCGTAATGGTGGCCGCATTCGGCCTCGTCCCAGGGATTGCGGCGTTCGCCGTCGTAGCGCTGACGGATTGAGGCGATGGCTCGCACGCCTTCCTGCACCATGCCTTCCTGGATCATGGCGATGGCGGCCGAATATTCGAAGCCGGTCATCAGTTCGGCGAAGTAGGGAAATGGAATACGCGGACGTTTGCCGGAGCCATAGTCGCAGATCACCAGCCCGGCTTCGTCGTTCAACGCATAGACGCGCTGCACGGCCTGGTGACGATAGAGATCCGGTTTGTAGTTGTACTTCCAGATCGAGCGCAGAGCTTTGCTGATGTTCCCGGTCTTGAGCAACGGCCCAAGTCCGGCCACCGTCGCCATGTATTGCCCCACAAGCTGATCCACCAGGCAGCCGGCGCCCAATTGAAAATCCGGCTTGGTGGTGTCGGACGTGCTCCCGCCTCCGGTCCCGGCCGCGATTTGTTCCTTGGCCACGCCGCGAATCTGTTGGATGTAGTATTCGCCGTTGAACAGATTCGCGTCGAACGAGCGACTGCCGCTTTCAAACAGGCGGCGGCAATCAGCGGCGAAGGTGTCCTCGCCAACGGCGCGCGCCATTTCTTCGCTGGCTCTCAGCGCGGCCAGATACCAAATGCCGCAGAGCGGATTGGGACCGAAGAACTCGACGTCGTACGTGTTGTGCTGCACGCCTTCCATGACGCCGTCGTGGTCGGCGTCCCAACCACCTTCAATCCAGGCGAACGACAACGCGCGCTTGGCCACCGGCCACAACTTGCGCAGCCAGGCATCGTCACCGGAGAGTTTCCAATCAAGATAGAGTTTGACGATCTGGCCCATCTGCCCGTCAGCCGCGGCGGTGGCTTTCTCCGGCGGGCGGAAGGGCAGCCGTTCACGGAAGTGCATCTGGCCGTTGTCGCTCGTCAGGTAGCTGAAGGACGCTTCGCGGCGGCTGCGCGCCAGCGCGGGGAAGAGAAAGTCGGTCGCGGTTTCGTAATTCCAGACGTGCGTGCAACTGCCGTAACAACAGCCGCTCTGATCGTTGGTGCCTTCCCAGCCGTGGAAGCGCCCGTCGGCGGTGCGGAAGCAGGTTGTTGCGGCGAGCGTCGACAGATTACTCATTGCCGCGTCGAGCACTTCCGCCGGCAGCGTCGATTCACGCACCGCTTTGGCGAAGGCCTTGGTGCGGCGCTCAAGATCCGGCAGACGCTTGGCGAGTTGGCTTGCGGCATCCCAGGCGTCTTTGAAGCGCGTGCAATAGTAATTGCCGATGACGTTGTTTTCCAGGCCTTCCGGCGAACTCCAGCCATTGGACTTCGGCGTGCGATTCGGAAAGTGCCAGGCGAGCACGAAGGTGTAGGACGCTTCAGCGCCGGGCGCGATGTCGCGTTGCAGACAGAGCGATCCGGTGGGAGAACGCTTCGCGGCTTCCGGGCCGAGCCCGCCATCGGCCGAAAAATCGTCCCAGAAAAGCAGCGTAGGCGTCCAGCCCCACATCTCCTGCGGCCAGCCGCGCAGGTAAGTCAATTCGCCGCCCGCCGTGTCCACCATAGCGAGCGCAAGCGTGCCTTTGACGGGATCGTTCGCGCCGAGAAACGGATTCTGAAACAGCAAGCCGGCCAGGTTTTCTTCGTTGCGATAATCACTGGTGTGTCCGGTGGAGCCGATCGAGTTGGTCAGCGAATAGGCGATGGATACAGTGGCCTTCACGCGTCCCGGGTTTTTCGCTCGGTAACGCAGCACGGCCACGGGCATTCCGGAGGCCTCATCATCCAACGGAACAATGGGCGTGAAGGCTTCCAGCACGACGCGCACCGGTAGGTCGCGGTCTTGAAACGCGACACGCGCGATGGGGTACTCGCCGGTGAATGCGGCCGATTCCAGGCGCGGCAATCCCGGAGCGTTGCGATACCCCAAGCCGCTTGCACCGCCGTAAGGAGGTTGGAAGCGCGCTTCGAGGACCCGCGCTACCGGCTCGGCGCTGCCCGTCTTCACCCAGATCGACGGCAGGCAATACTGCGGCGAGTTGCCTTTGCTCGCGCGGTTGAAGATCTCCCAGTCGCGCAATTGACCTCGACCGCCGAGCGAGACGCTGCCGGCGCAAATGCCGCCGAGCGGAAACGCGATCTGGCTAAGCGCGCGGCCGGTGAAGCGGCGCGGGTAGTTGGACGCCGCGAGGCGCGGTGCGGAGACGCCCGCTTGCGCCACGGGCAGAACCGCGGCTTCGGCGATAAACGTCCGGCGTGAGAATCCATTTTTTGACTTCATGCTAATGGACAGTTTAGCGGCTATCGAGGCGCGAGAGGCCAGCCTTCCGCGCCCAATCAAGCGCTTGCTGGTACTCGGCCGAACGGATGCGGCGGGAAAGCTCCGGATAGCGGCGCGCGTTATGCTCCGGGCGGTACTGCGCCATGATGTTCACATACGTCGATCGTGTGAGCCTGGACGCCACCCATTCGACAAACTTGTCCGTGCCGGCGATGTTATCCGGCAGCACCAGGTGCCGAATGATGAGACCGCGCAGCGCGACGCCGCGTTCATCCACAATCAACTCGCCCACTTGATGGTGCATCTCGGCAATGGCGGCGGCAGCGGCTTCCGGATACCCGACCGCGCCCGACGAGTATTTCTCCGACATCTTCGTATCCATGTACTTGAAGTCGGGCAGATAAATGTCCACGATTCCATCCAACAGCTTGATCACGTCGAGTGATTCGTATCCGCCGCAGTTGTAGACAATGGGCACACGCAGGCCCCGGGCGACGGCCGTGCGCAGGCCCTGAACGATGTTCGGCAAGATGTGCGTGGGCGTGACCAGGTTGATGTTGTGGCAACCAGCGTCTTGCAGATCCAGCATCAGGCGGCCGATCTGATCGTCGCTCACGTAGGAGCCATCGCCGCGGTGGTTGATCTCCCAGTTCTGGCAGTATTGGCACAGCAGGTTGCAGTTGCTGAAGAAAATGGTGCCGGAGCCGCCGCGGCCCACCAGCGGCCGTTCCTCGCCGAAGTGCGCATGTGCAGAGTACACCTTGGCGCGCGAGGTGGAGCGGCACACGCCGGTCTCGCCTTTCAAACGATTCACGCCGCACTGGCGCGGGCACAAACGGCAGCTACGATAGATGCTCCAGAGCGTACGCGCACGTTCGGCCAAAATGCCGGCGCGCTCGGCGCGCAAGTAGGCTGGTTCGAAATCCTTGCGGAGTATCGCACCGGCGGTGAACTCGCGGCGAGTGAGCTGGCCGGCAGGCATAAACCTCCTATGTCACGGTGACCGTGTACATGTACGTGGGCGCGTCGGCGGGCGCGGTGAGGCGCCCCGCCGTAACGTAGTAATCCACCAACTCCGCTTCGGGCGGGAAAGGCCCGAGCGTGGCGGTGTAGGTGCGCCGTCCGGCGAGCTTGGCGGGAACTGCGTCCCAGGTTTTCGAATTGCGCGTGCGCGCGAGCAGCACGACGCCGGATGGCTCCGGGCCGCCGATGACGACGATGTTCACGGTGACCTTTTCGCCCTTGCCCAGTATGGTGGGACGCGTGGGCAGGAACACGCGCGCCGGAGCGGCCACGTCCGCGCGAACGGTTTCGCCGAACATGCGCTCGACTTCCGCCGGCAACTCGCCAAGATACTCCTGCATCGACAGACGCAAACGGTACAGCGCGAGGCGCACGAACTTGTTCTGTTTGCTGGCGAGCGTACCCAGGTCGTTGCGCGTGGACACGATGCGTTGAAAATGCAGCATGGCCATACGCACCTGCGGCGCGAGTTGCAGCCATAGAGGAACGCCTTCCTGGCGGACCTTGTCGCGCGCCGCGTCGGCGTTGCCGGCTTTCTTGAGTTCACCGGCCTGCTTCAAGACGCCGTGCAGCTTGTGCGCGAGCGACCAGGCTTCCGCGTACGACACCTGGAATTCGATATGCCTGGCGATGTATTCAACACGCTCACGCTCGTTGGCGGACACCGCGCCCGAAGCGATGGTGCGCAACGCGCCGGCTACTTGCTTCTGCGATTCGACGATCGCGGCGGACGGCTCGTGTTTGTTCCAATACTCGAACGCTTCGGAGTAGTCGCCCGAATAAGCTTCGATGCGAACGTGGCCGTCGGTGCCGGCGCCGGCGTATGTCGAAAGCAGTTTCTGGTTGCGGTCGGCGTCCGCGAGCGTTTCGGCCAACTTGACGGCGCGGTCGCCGCCGGCCTGGCTGTGGGCGTAAGCGCGATAGTAGTCATCCGGTTTGGGCGCGTCTTTCCAACTCGCGCGAGCCTGAAAGCCGGCGTTGATGTCGACAATGCGGTGCCGCCAGTGAATGCCCATGAAGCCCTGGCAGCCGAAATCGGCGGCGCGCTTCAGATCCTTGTTGAAGCGGTTGACGTGCAACTGCGTGAGCCACATGCCGGGATCGTCTTCCAACCACGGAATGGGCCAACGCTCGCGGCCCTCCAGCTTCCCAAAGACTTCGTGAACCGGCTCCCAACCGAGCGAGTCGCTCAAGCAGGAGAAGATGATATCGCCCGGCAGGCGCTTGTGGAAGTCCTCGAAGTGGCGCGCCACGCCGCCCCAACCACTCACCACCAGGCGCTTCGTGGGGGCGTGACGCCGCAGGAAATCGTGCGCCTGCATGAAAGGTGTGGTGGAGAGCGGAATGCCTTTCTTCCGGCTTTCCCAGTTCATCTCCTCGCCTTCCCACAACCACACGTAGTCGACTTGCGGATAGGCTTCGAGCAGTTGCGCAAGGCGCGCTTCCAGCAGTTTTCGTGCGGTAACCGATTCAACATCGACACGAGCCCCGCCAGCGACGGACTTCTCGACCCGGACTTCCGGCGGTAGGGCACGGAAGATCTCGTCCGGAATCTGGTACGGCTCGAATCCGATGCCGGTACGAATGCCGAGCCGTGCGGCGTAAGAGTAAGCGTTGCGCAGAAGAGCGCGAGCGCGGTCGGCCGCCTCCCAGGTGTCGCGAGCCAGACGAGTCGAGTCGCTACCGAAGACTTCCGAGTCGTAGAACTGGCTTGCACCCATGCCGTAGGTGGAGGTGCGCTGCGGCAGATAGCTCCAACGCCGCGTGGCCGTGGTGTCGAGATAAGACACGTGCCCCACGCCGCCGAACTCGAACGAGAGATACGACTCCGCCCATTGCTTTTCTGACGTATAGACGTGCATGCCGAACGTGTTGAAACGCATGCGCAGCATGGCTTCAAAATACGCACGGAAGTCTTCTTCATTGAAGACCGTGATGCAGTTGAGAAAATCCGGCCAAGGCAGAAGCCCGCGCACCGCGAAACGAGGCGAACTGATCCAAGGCTGATTTTCGGGAGGCAGAGCCAAGCCCGGAGCGCGGTCGATAGGATAGCTCTCGCCGTCAATCCCAAAGAACGCACCCTGCCGCTCCAGGAATTCAAAGACCGCATAAAGCAGAGCCTGTTCGCTAGCACCAATCAGCCGGGCGCCTTTCGCCGAGCGCATGATGCGGTACGCTTCCGGCGCGCCACCACGCTCGATTTCAAGTCCCAACTTGATATCGTTCGCGGAGCCTGGCCCGAAATTGGCCAGATATCCAAGCTTCCGCAACCCGCGAAGCAACTCCAGTTCCGCCAGCCGCTGTTTGAAACTTGCGCCGCTCACGGTCTGAACAGACACACGCTCCATCCCCTGAGCACGCAAAGCCAAACTCGCGGCAGTGGCCGCGGACGCCTGCAAAAACACCCGTCGATCCGTCAAAAGCCCCTCCTCCTGTCTCCTGCCTTCTGTCTCCTGTCTACTTGCCCGTTCACCACTCTTTAAGCGGCGAGAAATCCGTGTCCGGCCGGTCGTATGTCGCTGTGCCGGCCACGACGTCGGTTCCTTCCTTACGCCAGTAGTAATTATGGCCGGAAGAAACCTTCCATGTCTCTCCGGTTTCCGGATCAACGACATCTGTCAAACCGAGGATCGTGTTGGACCACTGCCGGCTGATGTTGTCCTGCACGCGTTGCCGCTTCCAGTAGCTTTCGTCAATCATTCGGGAGATTTCGGCGTTGGTGCGAGTGACAATCTCCGACGTTTTGCCGGCGATGTTGCTCTGCATGGCGGCCCACTGCGGGTTGATGCGTGAGGTGGCGACCATGTGGGCGAGCACCGACCCGGCCCGTTCCACTGAGTCGTCATCGGCAAGGTATCCGTGCAGGTATTGCACGTTCCAGATGCCGGTGCCGTAGCCGGCGGTCAATTGCGTGCCGGCGAAGTAATAGCCGCGGCGTTGTTTGGGCCCCTGGCCGCAAGTGAAAGCGACTTCACCGGTTGCGAGCCGGATCTGCATCCCGGCGATCTGTGTGTAAATGGAGCCGAGGCGTGCGTCCATATCCGGCCGGTCGCGCCGTTCGGTGATTTGCAGGGCGCCGCAAGTGGAGCCAAACTTATGCTGAACATAAGCCGCGGCGAAGTCCGAGCCCTTCATATAGGAACGCACCTGCATGTTCACGCCGTAGCCGGGCGAATACCAGCGGCCTTCCGTGAAGCCGGTGGCGGTCAACATGGGAGTCGGGACGGTGAAGGTGGGCAGTTCATGATCGCCGCCGCTGATGCGTATCTTTCCGTCGGGCGATTCCACCAGTAGCGAAGGCCGCGTGTCGACGGGCGCGAAGCGGTAGAGTCCTCCGGTAGCGGTCCAACCGCGCGGCACTTCGACGGTGAACGCCCCTTCCTTGGGGTCGCGGAAAGTCACGTACTCGATCCCGACCGCACTCGCACCAGACGATCCCTGCGAAGGCGTCTCATAGCGGAAACTCGAAATGATGCGCAGAAGCTGCGGTTTGAGCGCTTCGAAACCGCTCTCCGGAGCGCCAATGGCGTAGACCATTCCGCTCTTGCCGAAGATAGAACACAGTACGGTGGCCCGGCCCGGGCCACTACTGGTTGTATAGGAGACCGAAGCAGCCGCTTCGTCGGGGCGCTTACGGACTTCCGCCGAACGCAGGACGCGAGCGCCGGGTAACGTCGCCGCCAGCCGTGCGGGCGCCTGGGCGAGCCAATCGACGGCTCTCACGCGCTGCTTTAGGAAGAACGGTTGGATCAGAACCTGAGCGCCGCTTCGCGGGTCGCGGACCGTGACCAAGCCGCCTTCGCCAGCCTCAACTTTCCACCCGCCGGGATGCCGCAAAGCGAAGCCCTTTTGGTCGCGATGCTCCGTCCAACTGCTTGGGCCAGCCTTGGCGCCACCGCCAAACTGGCACGCCGGTAGGGATAGTACCAAGGCAACGCCTGGGACCATCCAGAGTCTGCTCAGCACGAGACGATTGTAGCTCCGGGGGAATTCCCATGTCACTTGTGGCGATGGCGGGTTCGAGTGGCCATTCCAACCGCAACTCGTCCTTTACTTTCAACCGCATAGCATGGTAGGCTTAGGGTCACAGAATGAGAACTGTCGACCTGATCCATCGGAAGCGGGACGGCGAAGAACTGTCCCCGGAAGAGATTATCTATCTCATCGAGGGCTATACTCGGGACGAAATCCCCGACTACCAGATCTCCGCCTTCCTCATGGCCGTGTTCTTTGCTGGGATGACGGACCGCGAGATCACCGCCCTTACCAACTGCATGCTCAAATCCGGCACTACGGTGGACTTGTCCAGTGTGCCGGGGCTCAAAGTGGACAAGCATTCCACCGGTGGCGTAGGCGACAAGACCAGTCTGATCTCGGCGCCGTTGGCCGCAGCCGCGGGTGTGATTGTTCCCATGATTTCCGGCCGTGCTCTGGGGCACACCGGCGGAACGCTGGACAAACTGGAAGCGATCCCGGGTTTCCGCACCAACCTGAGCATCGACGAATTCCGCGAGCAACTCAAGGAGATGGGGTTGGCCTTCATCGGGCAGACTCCGGAAGTAGCTCCGGCGGATGGGAAACTGTATGCGCTGCGTGATGTAACCGCGACCGTTGAGTCCATTCCACTGATTGCGTCTTCGATCATGTCGAAGAAACTGGCCGTGGGTCTGGACGCCATTGTTCTCGACGTCAAGTGCGGCAGTGGTGCGTTCATGAAGCGGCAGATGGATGCCCGCCGTTTGGCGCAGGCCATGGTCGCTATCGGACGCCGCATGGACAAGCGCGTGCAGGCGTTGATCACCGACATGAATCAGCCGCTTGGCTACGCCATCGGCAACGCCCTCGAAGTGATGGAAGTTTCGCAGACCCTGCAGAATGCGGGTCCGGTGGACCTGACGCGTATCTCGCTCGAACTCGCCGCGCGTATGATCTACCTCGGCAAGGGCGCCAAGTCGCTCGAAGACGCGCGCGAAGTGGCGCAGGCACGCTTGCTGGATGGTTCCGGCTATCGCAAGTTCAAGGAGATCATCAAGGCGCAGGGCGGCAATCCGCAGGTGCTGGACAAGTTCGAGTTGCTGCCGAACGCGCTGGGCGCTCGCGAGATCACTTCGCCGCGCGCCGGCTTTGTCACCGCCATCGACGCCGAGGACATCGGCCGCGCTTCGGCCATGATCGGCGCCGGCCGCAACAAGAAGGAAGATACGGTGGACCCGGCCGTGGGTGTCATCCTGGAAGTGAAGGTCGGACAACGTGTCGACGCTGGCGGCGTGCTGGCGCGCCTGTACTACACCAAGGAAGACGGGTTGGAAGAGGCCGCGGAATTGATCGAGGACGCCTTCCGTATTTCCTCCAGCACCGCCGAAGAGCGCGCGCTGATTCTCGAAGTGGTTGGGTAGGTTCCCGCGAATGGAGCGCTTCACCGGACTACTGGGTCTGGCCGCGATCCTGCTCGCGGCGTTCTTGGTTTCCAAGCACAAGCGCGCCATCAAGCTCAGCGTGCTCCTGTGGGGCATGGGCCTTCAATTCGCATTCGCGTTTCTGGTGCTAAAGACCGATTTCGGCAAGCTGTTCCAGTACGCGAGCGACGGCGTCAACGCCATGCTGGGCTACGCCGAGGCGGGCAGCCAGTTCGTCTTCGGACCGCTTGGCACCAAGGGCGGATCGATGGGTGTGGTGTTCGCCTTCCAGGTGCTGCCCATCGTCATCTTCATCGCATCGTTCTTCGCCATCCTGTATTACTTCGGCGTCATGCAGATTTTCGTGCGTGCCATGGCCGTGGTGATGCAGCGCGTCATGGGCGCTAGCGGCGCTGAATCCACCAACGTCGCCGCCAGCATCTTCATGGGCCAGACCGAAGCGCCGCTGACCATACGCCCGTTTTTGGCGAACATGACGGAATCGGAGTTGTTCACGGTGATGACCAGCGGCATGGCGCACGTCTCCGGCGCGGTCATGGCGGCGTACGTCAAGATTGCCGGTGTCGACATCAAGCACCTGCTCACGGCGGTTATCATGACGGCGCCGGCCACCATCATGCTGGCCAAGATCTTCATTCCGGAAACCGGCAAGCCGGAAACCGCCGGCAGCGTGAAGGTGGAAGTGGAGCGGCCGGGCGTGAACGTGATCGACGCGGCGGCGCGCGGCGCGGGCGACGGCCTGCAACTGGCGCTGAACATCGGCGGCATGCTCATCGCTTTTCTGGCGCTGATCGCGCTGGTGAACGGCATTCTCGGCTGGGTGCACACGCTGCCGTTCATGGGTTGGCTGCCGGCTTCGATGGAGTCGCTGTTCGGCTACATCTTCGCTCCGGTGGCCTGGCTGATGGGTGTGAGCTGGAAGGACGCCTTCACGGTGGGCAACCTGCTCGGCACGCGTTTGGTGTTAAACGAGTTTGTCGCGTTCCTGCAGTTGGGCGGGCCCATCAAATCGCAGCTCGACCCGCGTTCGTTCGTCATCGCCACATACGCACTGTGCGGCTTCGCCAACTTGAGTTCCATCGCCATACAGATCGGCGGCATTGGAGCGTTGGCGCCCAGCCGCAAGTCGGATCTGGCGCGTCTGGGATTGCGAGCGGTGGCGGCCGGCACCATGGCAAACTTCATGTCGGCGTGCATCGCTGGAATGTTGTTGTGATCGAAGAAACCAAACACTATCTGGAATCGCGTGTGCAACGCACGCCGCGTGTGGCCGTCGTGCTGGGCAGCGGCTTGGGCGCTTTCGCGGAAGAACTTGACGACGCGGTGGCGATCCCGTATTCGGAAATCCCGGGCTGGCCGAAATCGACCGCCGTGGGCCACGCCGGCAAGCTCGTGTTCGGGCGCATTGACGAAACCGAAACCGTGGTGATGGCCGGGCGCGTGCACCTGTACGAAGGCTATAGTCCGGCCGAAGTGGTCTTTCCGATTCGCGTGCTGGCGCGCATGGGCGTACGCGCGGCCGTCTTCACCAACGCCGCCGGCGGCATCAACCTGGCCTACGGGCAAGGTGCGCTGGTGCTGATTTCCGATCACATCAACCTGCAGGGTTCGAATCCGCTTGCCGGCCTCAACGACGATTCTTTCGGCCCGCGTTTTCCGGATATGTCGGATGCCTACTCGTCGCGGCTGCGCTGTACGGCGCGCGCGGTGGCCGAATCGGTCGGCACACGGCTGCACGAAGGCGTCTACGCCGCTATGCTCGGACCCAATTACGAAACGCCGGCTGAGATTCGCTTTCTGCGCGTGATTGGCGCGGACCTGGTGGGCATGTCCACGGTTCCGGAAGTGATCGCCGCACGGCACATGGGCGTCGAGGTGCTCGCCATTTCCTGCGTCACCAATATGGCCGCCGGAATCCTGAAGCAGAAGATCTGTCACGAGGAAGTGCTGGAAACCGGCGCCGCCGTGCGCGGTACCCTGGTGCGCCTGCTCAAGGCGCTGGTGCCGCGGATGGAGGCATGATGGACGCGCTCGTCGCAGCGGCGCTTGCGGCGCGCCAACACGCGCACGCGCCTTTCTCTAAATTCCAGGTCGGCGCCGCGGTAGAGGACTGCGATGGCCGCGTCTGGACCGGCTGCAACATCGAAAACGCGACCTACGGTTTGACCGTCTGCGCCGAGCGCGTGGCGGTTTTCAAAGCTGTGAGCGAAGGCGCGCGGAAGTTCAAGCGCGTCGCCATCGCGGCCGACACCGAGCGTCCCACGCCGCCCTGTGGCGCCTGCCGGCAAATCCTTTGGGAGTTCTGCGGCGATGTCGAGGTGATCCTCGCCAATCCCCGCGGCGCCACCGAAACGTTCCGCTTGAAAGATCTGTTCCCCAGGCCGTTCGATGTTTCGTTTATTCGCTAGTCTCACGCTGGCCGCGCTGGCGGCCTTCGCGGCTCCCGCCGATTGGATCTGGAGCGCGCGCTATGTCGTCACCATGGACGGCTCCCGGCGCATTGTCGAAAACGGCGCCGTGGCTGTGCGCGGTGGCCGCATTGTCGCCATCGGTACGCGCGCGGAAATCGATAAGCGGTACCAGGCCGCGCAACGTGTTGACTGCGCCGAGTGCTTGATCGCGCCCGGCCTCATCAACACACACGCGCACGCGCCCATGTCGCTGATGCGCGGCATCGCCGACGACATGCGCCTGGAAGACTGGCTGCGGAAGTTCATATTTCCGGCCGAAGCCAAAGCCGTCTCGCCCGAGTTCGTGCGCTGGGGCACGCGCCTGGCTTCCATCGAAATGGCGTTGTCCGGCGTCACCACTTACGCCGACATGTACTACTTCGAGGACATCGTCGCCGAAGCCACCAAGGACATTGGCCTGCGCGGCGTGCTCGGAGAAACCGTCATCGGCTTTCCGGTGGCCGACGCCAAAACGCCCGCCGACAGCCTCAAGCTGGCCGAGCGTTTCATTGAGCGTTTCCGCAACGATGAGCTGATTGTCCCGGCCGTAGCGCCGCACGCGCCTTACACGAATTCCGAGGAAACGCTGAAGGCCTGCCGCACGCTCGCCGACCGCTACGTTGTGCCGTTGATTACGCACGTTTCGGAAACGCGGCACGAAAACGATGAGATGCGCGCCAAGCGCGGCATGAGTCCGACGGCGTGGCTCGATTCGTTCGGAGTGCTCAATGGACGGACGCTGGTGGCGCACGCGGTGTGGACCGACGCGGCCGATCACGCGATTTTCGCGAAGCGCGGCGTGGGCTTGGCGCACTGCCCTTCGAGCAACACGAAACTCGCGAGCGGCGTGGCGCCCGTGGTCGCCATGTTGAAGGCGGACTTGGCCGTGGGGCTCGGTACCGATGGGCCCGCCGGCTCGAACAACGACTTCAACATGTTCGAGGAAATGGACCTCGCCGCGAAGATGCAGAAGGTTTTCACCGGCGACCCCACGGCGCTGCCCGCGACGGCGG
>CAZDIZ010000048.1:0-24437 GCA_964505625.1 uncultured Solibacteraceae bacterium
GCGCTTGAGCGTGGGAGGTTGAGTGCGGCGATCCATCAGGCGACGAACTTCCGTTTGTATGTTCACAAACTCAGGACTGGGCACGGAGTAGTTCGCCGGCGGCAGGCTTTCGATTCGAGAACGCAGACCGTCGAGACGCTGTTTCTCTTTCGGCCGCAGCCGCTCGATGTATTGCACCAGTGCCTTCGGATCGAAACCCGCACTGGCCAGCGCACGCACAGCCGCTTCGTCCGCCTCCAGTTCCTGGGCCCTCAGTATAGGCACGTACGCGAGGGGAATCAATAGTTCGTCCCCGCAGCTTCGTCCACCGCCGAGGAAGATCAGCGGAATACTGGCGAGATTCGAAACCTGCGTGCGCGGAGCGGACCGCATGGCATGATGCAGCGCGGCGTGCGACATGGCGTGGGCGAGCGCGCCCGCGAACTCATTTTCATCGCGAGCTTCGGCGAACAGTGCCGCCGGTACGAAGATGTATCCACCAGGGAGTGCGACGGGTTCGTGCGTGGCGCGGCAAGAATCACTCGCGGTCAGACTGAAGCGGAATGGCATCGTCCCTTCCGGCAGTCCCGTGGCGATTCTCCGGCCGAGTTGGTCGAGGTAAGTCTGGACGGCGGAGCTCTCAATGATCGGGTTGCGTTGACGAAACTCCGCGGCCAATTGGCGGCCGAGCGCGGCTTCTTTCTCCGCCGCTCGGGGTGGCGTTTGCACGGCGTACAACGCGCCGGCAAGTACGGCTACAGCCATCAAGCGCGAGCGCATTTGCAGGCTTGGACGAACCTCACGCGGGCGCGGTTACCGCCTTGTTACGAGACGCGGGTATACGACGCCTCCACCGCCACGGCTTCCTGCACTCCATCCGGCCAGACGTTGTACATCGCGATACGCAACTCACCGCCAGCGCCGGGCGTGATTTCGATGCGCCAGCCCCAGTCCGGACCGGGAGGCGCGGCGTAAGAGCCCCGCACGCGCAGCAACGTCCCGTCCAGTCTCGGCCCCTGGCACAACAGGACCTTCTCGCCCATGTGCCAGGAATCAATCCAGCAGGCCGTCACGGCATCCACCTGGCTATCGAAACCGACCAACAGGGAACCTTCCTGCGGTTTGCCCTGCCAGACCCAGGTGTAGTCCATGCGGACGAACTTGTTCCCGAGCAAGGGAGTCACGCTCAGGCGGGAATCCGAATTCTCGGGCTGGCCGGTAGTGGGATCGTGCAATGTGTTGGTGCCTTGCCACTCGCCACGGCAGACACTGAGAGCGTCGAGTACGTTCATCGAATGGTGCCCCTCCTTGGTGCCAGTCTAGCATCGAGACGCCGGCCGCCCACCAACGGATGTATACTATGCGCCAGCGGGGACCGGTAACGGGGCGTCCCCGAATGGAGGAGACACAGGTGATAACTAAGAAACTCGTGGCGCTTTTAGTTGGCGCGCTGCTCGTAATGGGCGCGTCCGGGCTCTTGGCTCAGAAGTCGAAGAACGTGGCGAAATACTCAATCAGAGGCACCGTCACAGGCTTGCTGCCCGGCGATCATCTTATCGTGCGCACGCAGGTCCAGAACGGGCCGACCGCCACAACGCAGAGCGACGGCAGTTACGTGCTGTCAGGGCTGGGCATGGGGAAATACGACATCATACTGTCGCAAGCACCCTACAAGATCACGCCGTCGTCGAGAGTGGTGGCAATTACTAACTCGGACGTCAACGGCGTGGATTTCCAGGCGCAGAAGATACTGACGCCGGAATCCAAGAAGAGTCAGCCCAAAGGCGGCACCAACAGGTGAGCGGGCGCGGCCCCGCGGCCGCGCTCATTACTGCTGTGCTGGGAAGAAGCCGCGCAGGAAGTCGATGAAGGCCCGGCTTCGGCGGCGGCCGTTGTTGTTGCTCAGTTCGAGGCGTTCCAGAAACACCAGCACTCCCAGCACGTCGGCGTCGCGGATGGTGGTGACGCCGGTCGATTGCGTGGCCTGCTGGCGATACTGTTGCAGGGCTTGCTGGAAGCCTTGCTGGACGAACGCCGCGAGCGGATTCGCCGGGCGGCTTTCGTAGATCAGCCCGCTCTCCAACGTGCGGTAGGTGCGGATCAGCGCTCCGAGCGCGTCGCGCATGTCCAGGTCGATCACATCCGGATTCTGCTGGCTGGCCTGAAACAGCGTGGCGGCGGCGAAGGTCAGCAGCGGCTCGTTGCGGCGCAGAAAACTCTCGGTGACCTGTATGTCGGCGTTCGGGAACTTGTCCGGGTCGACTTCGGGCGGCTTCTCATGCAACCGTGCGTCGCGCAGATATTCGCAGTCGAGCGGGCAGGAGATGCTCACTTCGCGCTCGGCGCCGCAGCAGGGCGCGCAGATTTCGCCGCGCACGCCTGGGCAGATGCGACGCGGCCGCCGGACTTCACAAAGCTGGCATTTCATAACGAGTGGAGAGAACTCTATCCTATCATCTGGCTGTAGGTGCGCCGAAAAAAGCCGTCGGTCATGCCGGCGATGTAGTCGCACACTACGCGGTGCGGCGGCTGCGCGGCGGCGCGCTCGGCGTAAGCGGCGGGCAGCTTTGACGGCTGGGCCAGGAAGAACTCGAACAACTCCGCCATCATGCGCGCGGACTTCTCGCGCTCGCTCATCAGAACGGCGGAGGCGTAGACGCGCTGGTGCAGGAAAACCTTCAAGGCGCGATCCAGGCGGCCGGCGTCGGGTGTGAAGCGGGCCAGGCGTGTAGGATGCTCGCGCACACCGTTGTGATCGCGCACACCGGCTTCGGCCGCGGCACTCGCAACGCCTTCGATCAGCCCGGTGACCAACGTGTCGATCAAGCGGCGCAACGTCTCGCGAAAGCGAACGTTCGGCGCGGCGCCGGGAATTTGCGTGTCGACGAATTCCGCCAGCGCGGCGTAGTCCGGAATCGCTTCGCCGATTTCTTCGACCGCGTAAAAGCCAGCCGAAAACGCGTCGTCAAGATCCGCCGTGTTGTAAGCGATCTCATCGGCCAGATCGATCAACTGCGCTTCGAGCGGCGGGCGCAACCCCGGCAGGTATTCATCCAGCTCCGCGCTCTCGCCGGGCGAGATATCGCGCGAATGTTTGGCGATGCCCTCGCGCACCTCGAAGGTGAGGTTGAGACCGGGGAAGCATGCGTAAGGCTGCTCGAAACTCTCAACGATGCGCAGCGAGTGCAGGTTGTGGTCGAAGCGCTCGCCGAAGCGGCTCATCTGACGGTTGAGTTCCTCTTCTCCGGCGTGCGCGAAGGGAGGATGGCCGATGTCGTGCGCCAGGGCCAGTGCTTCGGTGAGATCTTCATCCAGACCAAGCGCGGCGGCGGTGGTGCGCGCCAGTTGCGCCACCTCGATGGTGTGCGTCAAACGGTTGCGGAAGTGGTCTGAGATCGCGTCGGTGAAGACCTGCGTTTTGTCTTCCAGACGGCGGAAGGCGCGCGCGTGGACCACGCGGTCGCGGTCACGCTGAAACTCGTTGCGGTAAGGATGCGCCAGTTCCGGGTAACGCCGTCCCCGGCTGGAGCCCACCGGAAAACGCAGGTGGCTCACCAGGGGTGTCATGACGGAAGCGGCGTCTACTGCGCCGGGAAGTCACCTGCGGCCGACAACGCCGCGCGGCTGACGGAACTGAGCTTACTGCCGAACAGCGGTTCGAGCATCTTGCGCGCTTCGTTCGGACGCGTCGGGCCAATCAACTTAGCCAGCGCGATGGTGGCCTGGTCCTTGGACACGAACATCGTGGGCTTTTCGATCAGCGCGCGCAAGCGGCGCTCGCCGTCCGCCGGCTTGCCGAGCGAAAACTCGATGTGCGCCAATGAGTAGTTGGCCAGCGAAGCGTATTCGCGATTGCCGCCCTCGGAAGCAATCTTGAAATACTTCTCGGCGTCGGCGGGCTTGCCAGTGTCCATGGCCGCCACACCCAGGTAGTAATACGCGACCTGCGCTTCGTCCGAACCGGGGTACTTATTGATCAGGTCGTTGAACGCCTTGTTCGCGGCTGCGGCGCGAGCCTCGACGGTGGGATACGTGGGCAGGAACTCGTTACCGGTGTCCGGACCGATCTGCCGGTTCTGGACCTCCATGGCGGCTTGCAGTACACCCTGCCGCTCGGCCGCTTTGTGTTTGCTGTAATAATGCCAACCAGCGGCGGCCAGCACAATAACCAGAACGATGGCGCCGTAGCGAACCACCTGCTGGCGATGCAAATCGACGAATTCGACTGTATGCGCGAATTCTTCGCGGAATTTGTCCGTCTTCAGCTCTTTACGCGTAATCCTATCCACAGGGTCCTCAGGGGAAATCCGATATTAGCACAGTTGCGCGCCTTACGGGGCTATCACCCACGGACTCGGCGCGCGTTCAGGCAAACTGCGTCAGACTGCGTTGCACGGCGAACTTCACCAGGCCCGCCAGGTCGTGTATGTCCAATTTGCGCATCAGGCTGGCCCGGTACGTGTCTACCGTTTTCGGACTGAGTTCCAGGCGCGCGGCTACTTCCTTGGCGCGCAAACCTTCGACCAGCAGCGAGAACACCTGGTATTCGCGCGCGCTGAGCAGATCGAGCGGGTCGTCGGGTTTCTTCGACTTGGGCTGCGCGAAGATCTTGTCCAGTTCGAGCATGGGCGACACGTAAACGCCGCCTTGCGCGGTTTGCTCGAATGCGTCCAGCAGATGCCGGGATGGGCCCGACTTCAGGATGAACCCCTGCGCACCGGCGCGGAGCACCTCGATGACGGTCTTGCGGTCCCGCCGCGACGACATCACGACGATTCGGGTGGGGAGATTGAGTTCTCTAAGTTTATGAATGAGTTCCAGGCAGTAGAGGCGGGGCAGGCCAAGATCTAGCAACGCCACGTCCGGGCGTTTGGAGGAGATAAGGCGAAACGCGCTTTCCCCGTCGCCGCACAGGCCGACGACGGTGTATTTCGGATTTCGCTCGCACAGCGCGGCGATCCCTTCACGGATCAGCGTCAACTCCTCGGCTACAACAACGGACACCTTTTTGGTGGCTTCCATGGCTGACTGTAAAGACCCGAACGGCGGGGAGCACTGCTCCGCATGGGTGAAATCCCCCACGGACACTACCCCCCGCTCGCCGGAAAATTCCTACGTCCAAGGAATGTTGTGAGCCGAGGGCGGCATTCCTCTCGCCGGAACACGATCCAAGGAATGTCCGCCACACGGAAATTCGGCAAAACCGGACCGCTTCGCCCGCGTCAGGCGAAACTGCCGACGGCCGCCGCTTCGTCGTCGAAAACCTCGAAGACGGTATACAACTTGGTGATTTGCAACAGGTCCTGGACCCGCTTGGTCAAGCTCAACAGCTTGAAGCAGCCACCCTGGTTGGTCACGGTGGTGAAGGCGGAGACCAGCTCGCCGATGCCGGAGCTGTCAATGTAGGTAACTTCGCCCAGATTCAAGATAATCTTCTTGTTGCCCTGGGCGACAAGGCCGCGCACGGCGTCACGGAACAGGCTGGAGCCTTCGCCGAGGGTGAGGCGGCCCACCGCATCCACGACGGTCACATCTCCCACCTGGCGCACAGTCAATTTCACACTCACGGAATCTATCCTCCTCACTCTCAAACTGCAAAGACGCTTTTCCGGCGCCGCTTCACGGCTGCGCCGGCAATCTCTTTACCATTCGAACTACGGTGCCGCGCCCGTTTCCGGGCCGGATTTCAAACTCGTCGACAAAAGCCTGCATCAGCAGGATACCCCGGCCGCTCTGCCGCATCAGATTTTCTTCGGCCAATGGATCCGGCAGCTTGGAAACATCGAAGCCTTCACCTTCGTCGGCAATGACGATGGTCAATTGGCCGCCTTCGACCGCGACCGACAAGTGAACCTTCTTATTTGCGTTGTAGCGGTTGCCATGCACCACCGCGTTGACCATGGACTCGCGCACCGCAACCGAGATCCGGTGCAGGTCATCTTCCTCGAAACCGGCCCGGTTCGCGCATTCCAGCACGGCTTCCTCGGCGCGCTCCACGCTATCCAAATTCGAATCCAGCAGCGTCTCGACACGACAGCTTTCGCCGTTTTTCGGTTCAGGCATGGCAATGACACCGTCGAAGCGTGGCCGAGTCCAACCGCCAAGTTAATCCAGTCATTCTCGTGAAGTCAAGGAGCCGGAAATTGGGGACAGGATACCCGATTCCGCGCTCGCCCTCCCCATGTCGGCCTAATCCAGAATCACCGCACCGGTGGCTCTGATCTGGTAGATGGTCTTGGGACCAGTTACGGTGCTGGGATCGAAGGTCTTATGATTCTCCTCGGCTTCGTGTTTGGCGATGGCGATGGCTTGCTCCTTGGTCAATTCCAGCTTGACCATCTTCCCTTCAGCCACGGCCATTTTGCCGATCGCCTCTTTCGGGAACACAATCTCGCCGTCCTTCACCTTGATGCGAACCATCTTGCCGCTTTCCGGGTCCACCAGATTCATCCAGCAACCCGCTTTCTGACAAACATCGGCCACTTTGCCCTTGGCCTGTATGATCTTGCCGACGTAATCGTCGGGCTTGGCGGCCAGTAGCGCAACCGGCGTGGCCGTCTTCAGTTCGAGCGGCTTGCCGAGCTTGGTTTCCGCCACGGCTAGCGCCGCGGCAATCAGCAGAACACAAAGGATTCGCATTGTCCCTCCCAGAGGTCTGGAAATGAGTAAACAGCGATTATCTCATGACCGGCGGGCGATTACCTCAAGGTTGCTGCCGAGGCGCCCCAAGAGCGGAATCCGGGTGAGCAGTTCGTCGGCGGCGCGCGCCATCAGGTAGCCAGCGCGCCAGGAGGGCAGCAGCCCGGCCAAAGGACTGGAGACGAAATCGTAAAACCCGGCCCGGCAGGGGAAATCCGCCGTCTGAAACCAGTGTTCAACTTGGCCGCGGTCGAGTTCGCGTTCGTCCGGACTCTGATAACTGCGCATCAACTTGGGAAACAGCAGGCGTCCCACGGCTCCCGACAACCGGTGCCGGCTGGGGTCGAGCGCATAGAAATGGCCGCCAACAACCAGCAACTGCTTCGTTCTAGCGATGGTGGCCCGGAGCGCGCCATCGGGCAAATGATGCAGCAGGAAGATGGCGAAGATCAGGTCGAACGAGCACGGGTCGAAGGACATCTCTTCCAGGCTGCCTTCCAGAAACTTCACGTTCCGCAACCCGGCGCGCTCGGCGTCTTCCCGGGCCTGCTTGACCGCGAGCGGCGAAATGTCGATGCCCACCAATTCTCCAACGCGCGGCGCGATGAGCAGCTCCGTGTCGCCGATGCCGCAGCCCAGGCTGAGCACACGCGCGCGCGGATTATTCGCCGTGAGCGAAAGAATGCGCTCGGCCATATGCTCGCGCAAAGCACGCACGGCCGGCTTGGCGAAGTGCTGCTGCGCGAATCCGCCGTAGAGCTTGTCGTGGTAGGCGCGCTCGCGCGCCCGCACTTCATCCGACCCCATGCCTTGAGCTTAGCAAGCGCGGCCCCGTCCGGCGCGCTTTTGATACGCTGGGAATGCGATGAGCGCGCACGAAACCTTTCATTTCCACAGCGTCGATGAACTACGGCGGCGTATCGCCGAATTGGGTCTGGATCTCGAATTGAGTGACGATCTGAGCCCGCTTGCCCAGCCGCTTCAGGCCGGTGATTTCACCATTCCGAATCGCATGGTGGTGCTGCCCATGGAGGGCTGCGACGGAACCGCCGACGGCTCGCCGGACGAGTTGACCTTCCGCCGCTACAAGCGTTTTGCCTCGGGCGGCGCGGGCCTGTTGTGGGTGGAAGCGACCGCGGTCGTCGAGGAAGGCCGCGCTAACCCCCGGCAGATCTGGCTGCGCAAGGAAAACGTCAAAGAGTTCGGGCGGTTGGTGGAGGAAACGCACAAGGCGGCGCGCGAGTCCATGGGCTCCAATCATCGGCCCTTGTTGATCGCGCAGCTCACGCACTCGGGACGTTACTCGCGCCCCGGACGCACGCCGCGTCCCATCATCGCGCACCACTCCAAGTTCATCGACCCGGTGCAGAAACTGCCGCCGGATTATCCGCTCATCACCGACGACGAACTCGAGCGTCTGGAAGATCGTTACGTCGAAGCGGCGGTGTGCGCGCAGTGGGCGGGCTTCGACGGCGTCGATGTGAAGGCCTGCCATCGCTATCTGATCAGCGAATTGCACGCTTCCTACACGCGCGAGAACTCGCGCTACGGCGGCAGTTGGGAGAATCGCTCGCGTCTTTTCCGCAACATTGTGAAGAAGATTCGCGATGCCGCGCCGGGACTGATGGTCACTTCGCGCATGAATGCGCATGACGCCATGGCCTATCCGTACGGCTTCGGCATGGACCCGGACGATCCCACCAAACCGTGTTTGGACGAACCCATCGACCTGGTGCGGTTCCTGGCCGAAAACGGAGCGCCGCTGGTGAACATCACCATCGGCAATCCTTACTTCAATCCTTACGTAAACCGGCCGTTCGATCTGCCGGTGGCCGGCGCGCCCATGCCGCCCGAGCATCCGCTGTTCGGTATCGCGCGCTTCGTCCAGATCGTGCGCGAAATACAGAAGGCCGTGCCGGGCATCGCCGTCATCGGTGGTGGTTATTCGTGGCTGCGGCAATTCCTGCCGCACATGGGCGCGGCGAACATACGCAACGGATGGGTATCCATGGTGGGTGCCGGGCGTATGGCGTTCGCCTATCCGGATTTCGCCAAAGACATCATCGAGCACGGCAAGCTGGAACCGGAACACTGCTGCGTGGCCTGCTCGGCCTGCACACAGATCATGCGCGACGGCGGACGCAGCGGTTGCGTGCCGCGCGACGCGGCTATCTACGAACCGATCTACAAAGCGGGCCGCGCCGAAGCGCTCGACACGATCCTGGCCGAAGCCAACACCTGCCGCCAGTGCAATGATCCGACGTGCGTACGCGGCTGCCCTGCGCGCGTCGACATCCCTCGCTTCGTCGGCCACATTGCCGCTGGCCGTTTCCGCGAAGCATACGAGACCTTGCGCGAACAGAATCTGCTGGCGGCGGTGTGCGGCTACGTGTGCCCGGCCGAGACGCAATGCGAAGCCGAGTGTATCAACGAGCATTACACCGAGCATGTTCCCATCCAGCATTTGCAGCGCTGGGTGAGTAAGAAGGCCGTCGAGGAAGGCTGGGCGGCAGAGCCGCGCGCACCGCGAGCGGCAACAGGCAGGCGCGTGGCGGTGCTGGGCGCGGGCGCGGCGGGTGTGAGCGCCGCGGCCACACTGGCGTCGCTGGGACATAAGGTGGTGCTGTTCGACCGGGCCACGCAGGCCGGCGGCACGGCGCGAGAAACCATCCCCGCCGAGCGTTTACCGATCCCGGTCTTGCAGCGCGAGGTGGACGCGGTGCTCGCCAGTTGCGGCGACGTCGAGCGCCGCCAAGCGAGTTTCGGAACGTCCTGTAACTTGGACCAGGTGGCTCAGGAAGGCTTCGACGCGGTGCTTGTGGCGCTGGGATTGACGAAGTCGGTGACGCTCGGCGCGGCGCGGCCTTCGGACGGTGTCGTCGGCGCTCTCGATCTGCTGGCGCGGTTGAAGAGCGGCGGGCGCGTGGAAGGCAACGTACTGGTTCTCGGTGGCGGTAACACGGCTATCGATGCGGCTATCTCCGCCAAGCTCGCAGGCGCCAGCGATGTGGCCATCGTTTATCGCCGTTCGTTCGAGGAGATGCCTGCCTGGCCGGCCGAACGCGACATGGCCATGAAGGCTGGCGTTCACTTCCTGATCCTCACGCAGCCGGTGGAATACCTGACCGGCGCCGGCGGCAAGTTGAACGGCGTGCGAGTAGTGCGCACGCGTTTGGGCGAGGCGGGAGAAGATGGGCGCCGCCGTCCGGAAACGATTCCGGGCAGCGATCACGTGCTGCCGGCCGATCTGGTTGTGGAAGCCATCGGACAACAGGCGGGCGACGATCTGCGTCAGGCGCTGGCCGGCGTCGAATTCACGCGACAGGGACTAGTGAAGATACAGGCTGGCAGTTTCGAAACCACGCGTCCCATGGTTTTCGCGGCGGGCGATCTGATCAACGGTGGAACCACGGTGGTGCGCGCGGTAGCCGAAGGGCGCGACGCGGCTATCGAGATAGACTCGCGATTGAGTCGCGATTAGTTCACCGGCAAGATCGCAGTAACAGCGGCTCACAGCAGCAGCGGCCATATCTGCATTCACGGGACAACCGTGACCAATACTACTGCCTACGTTTCGGGCTCCGGCGTGACGCTTACAGGCACTTACGTGGCGTATACTATTGCCGGGAGCGCTGAGGCAGGCACTCGCGCCCTCACCATCACAACCAGTGTTGGAGCAAGCAACGGCGTCGCATCAAGGAGAGTTGCATATGCGCAAGATCGTGGTGATGGTAGCCATCGTCAGTTCGTTATGTTGGGCCACGGACATCGATGACAGCGAGTTCAGACTGACCGGCCCTCTGGTAAGGGCGGGCATCAGACTGGACGATGAGGCGGCGCTCATACGGACGCTGCAATCTCCGGATGAGCCAAGGCTGGCTTGGTGTGCCGCTTATGCGCTCGGCAAGTTGCCCAAAAGCGAAACCATCATCCGCGAGTTGAATGTCGCTGCCCAAGCCAAAGACGAACTCCTCATGATCTTTGCCGTGCGGTCGCTGCTGAAACTCGACGACCGTCAGTGGGTCGGAGCGGCTGCGGCGCGGTTGCCGAATGTCAAGAAGGAGACCCTGCGCTTGAACTTGGCCGATCAACTCGCACAGGCCGGATCCTACGACGGATGGGAGATGATCGAAGCCGCTATCGTCAACGGCAGTGTGAGCGAACAGGAAGCCGCCCTATTTGCAGTGGAGAGTTTCCAGGGCATGAAGGACTCCGCCGGCAAGCCGATTGACCTGGTTCAGAGGCTGGACTCCATGATGGTCAGAGCCCCTGAAGCTAACCGAACCGCCATTTTTGTCAAGATCGTCCATCTCAGTTCGGCGAAGATACCACGCACACGACCCAGAGCGCCCCGGCCGAAACCGTAACCACATCGAGCTATCGAGATCGACGCGCGATTGAGCCGCGCTTAGTTCACCGGCGCGAGGGCCGCCAAACGGTCCTGGCGCAACAGAAAGTCCGTCACGCTAGCTGGCGGCAGGCTTTGCCCGAAAAGATTTCCTTGCAGCAGGTCGCAGCCGGCGCGGCGCAATGCGCTGAGCTGACGTTCGTTCTCCACGCCTTCCGCGACCACCTGTAATCCCAGTCCGTGCGCCAGCCGTATGACCGTCTCAACCAGCGGCGTGATGGTACCGTTGGCCATTTCGAGCAGAAAGGAACGATCGATCTTGAGCGCGTCGAGCGGGAACCGGCGGAGGTAAGCCAGCGACGAGTACCCGGTTCCGAAGTCGTCAATCGAGATGCCCACGCCCAAGCTCCGCAGCTTTGCCATCTTGCGTACGGCCTCCTCGACATCACGCATCAGCGTACTTTCCGTTACTTCCAAAGCAAGCCATTGCGCGTCGAGGCCGTTCTCGGCCAGCGTCTGCGTGACCGTTGGCACAAAATCCGGTCGAGCGAATTCCACCGCCGAGACGTTTACTGACACCTTCACACATGGGTGGCCGGCGGTCTGCCATTCGACGTTCTGCCGGCAAGCTTCACTGAGCACCCACACGCCAATGGGTACAATCAAGCCCGTCTCTTCGGCCAGCGGAATGAACTCCGCGGGCGCCACGCGCCCCAACGTGGGATGGTTCCATTCGATGAGCGCTTCCAGTCCTTCCAACCGCCCGTCCAAATCCACCTGTGGCTGGTAGAGTAGCCTGAACTCGTGGTTGTCGAGCGCGCGGCGCAAATCGGTTTCGAGCGTGAGCCGCGTACGCGCGGCGGCGCCGATGGCGGGCGTGAAGCGCACTACTTGATGCCGTCCGCTGGGTGTGGCGCGAAAAGCCGCCGCGCCCGCATGTCGCAGCAAGGTCTCGGCGTCCTGGGCGTCGTCCGGGTAAACGCTCAAGCCCATGCAGGCCGACATGAACAGTTCCTGTCCATCCACCTGGAAAGGTTTGTCGAAGACCTCCAGTATTCCACCGGCCATCCAGGCAGCATCGCGCGGATCCTCCAGCGTTCGCAGCGCAATGACAAACTCGCTGCCACTCACACGGCCCAGGATGTCTCCCGGCTCCAGGTAGGAAGACAAACGGCTGGCCACTTGACGGAGCAGGCTATCTCCGGCCGAATGCCCGAGAGTGGCGTTGATGCGTTTGAAATGATTCAGACTGATTAGGACCACGGCAGGAAACCAACCGCGCCAATGAGCCGTCTGTAAAGCTTGGCCCAATTGTTCCTTGAATGCGGAACGGTTCGGAAGCCCCGTCAGTTGGTCGTGTTGTGCTTGGTAGGCCAACCTGTCGGAGGCTGAGTCAATGAGGGTCTGGAAGCGCCCCCCCCCGTTTGTGCCGAACAATGTACGCATCGGTTTCCAGTGTCTCTTATGATTAGTACATCATATGAGGGTAAGATTGCCCGCTTTTTGAGGTTTCGGAGTTAGAACCAGATACAGTACGCACGTTCTAGTACTAATACGAATATGTAATTCGCCTGACGGAATTAAAGGCCAGCAACATCGTATGTAATTGAAGTTACACGCGCACTTCCACTTAAAGAGCCCCGCGCGCTCCGCCCCTGAAGATCCGCGGACATCTCTCGCCGCACAGTACCGCCGCCGTCCAGTACTTCTATGCCATAAAGTCCACGCCCCCACCATGTGACGTGGCGCTCCAGCGCAGGATTTTGGAGAGTATTCGGACGCAGAGCGAGAACGGCGACGCCCGTTGTCTTGATCGGCCATCGGCCGTGCGGAGGGCTCGAACGATGGAGCCGAATTCCTTAACCCGGTTTATGCTGGATGAGTGAAATTGCGTATCGGAGCACTGCTGATGCTGGCGACGTTATCGCTGGCGCAAACGCCGAGTCCTCGACCACTCGCAACGCATCCGCCTGAAGGCAAGCACCCGCCGCGCTTTGAAGACTTCCCTGTGGCTGAGAATTGGGATAGAACACGAGCACGTGTGAAGCTCACCACCCGCGCAGAACGAATGTTCCAGACGAAACTGATAGCTGCCTCCCAGAAAGAGCCGAACTTCGCGGGACATTACAGGTTCGCAATATGGCGCTGCGGATCGGAGTGCGCCGCCGGTGCTGTGATTGACCTGCGGATAGGATCTGTGTTCCCGCCGCCTCTTGGAGGTCGTGGCGACGGATGGGACCGGTGGATCATCTCGGTTTCGATGTTCAATGGAGCCGCAATCGACTTCCGGATCAACAGCCGGTTAGTAGTGGTCAAAGCCGGACTCAACCATTCAGAAGCACGCAAAGCGAACGTTCCCGACGAGCACTATTTCGTTTGGGAAGACAACCGCTTCCGGCAAGTCTTCCACCTATCGGGGAAGCAACTCTCCACCGCTAAGAGCCAATGAGCACCACACCTTCGCTCAAGGCGTATCTGACGCACCAGTATGCAATCTTTGTGGACGGACGCCCGCACTCACACCACATCCGAACATGCCTGGCTCGGAGTGGATGATTCCGTGTAGGACCACGTGAGAGAATATCGGGAATCGAGGTATGGTCGCTTGAATCGTCCCGAGGCTAATGGAGCGGAAGACTCCGCCGCCAAGTGGCAACTAGTCGAGAGAATCGCGGCAAGCCGTCATTTTGCCAGAGCGTCGCACGTCCGCGATTTCCTGTTGTTCGTCTCGCGCCGGGTCCTTCTGGAAGGCCGTGAGGAAGTCACCGAGACCGAAATCGCCTGCAATGTGATGGGCCGTCCGGCAGACTTCGATCCCCGGGAAGACAACATCGTCCGCGTTCAGGTGCGCCAACTACGATCGAGGCTCGAGGAGTACTTCGCCAAGGAAGGCCGCGACGAGCCAATCATTGTCCAGATTCCCAAAGGCACCTATCTTCCTCGATTCGAGCCGCGCACACCGGAAGCGCAGACTGCCGAACCGGGCAAGGCGTGGCCGTGGAAAAGCATCGCGATCGCCGCGGTGGCCGTTTGTATCCTTCTCGGTTTGGCGCTGGTGGCGTGGCTCCGCAAGGATCGGCTGCGGAGTGCCTCGGAAGTCCTCGGCGAGCCCGCCAACCCCTTGCTGGGCCGGGTTCTGCGTAACCGCGAGACCACGACGATCCTGGTCGCCGATTACGGAATGACAATGGCGCAGGACGCCGTAAGAGCCCAGTTGTCTCTGGAGCGGTACCTGGCTCCGAATCTGCGCGAGCGGCTTCTGGAGATGGCGGAGGAGGAGAGCAGCCGGAAACTGCTGGGGCGGATGTACGACAGCGACGCCACCAGCCTGGCCGATACTGTGGCGGCCGCACGCTTCTCCCGGGCAAGCGTCTTCTACGGCGCTCACGTCGCGGTGCGGTCCTGCCGCAATGTGGAGCTACGGGGGCTCAAGGACGGGAACTTCATCTTGGTGGGCGGGCCGCGCGCGAACCCCCTGATTTCGGTGTTCGATGAAATGTTGAACTTCCACCTGGTGATCGATCTGAAGTCTCCCATGTATTTCCAGAACCGGTCTCCCCTTCCGGGCGAGGATCCGCGCTACCCCGCCGTGAACGTCTTGGGACCTGCCGCAACGTATGCCGTCGTGGCTCTGGTCCCCGGTCCCGGTGGGAACGGAAACGCGCTTCTGATGTCCGGTATGAGCATGAACGCCACGGAGTCGGCCTCGGAATTCGTGGAGCGCGGCCGCCTGGCGCCGGCGCTGTCGAATTGGCTGCAGCAAGACGGCCATTACTGCGAGTTGCTCCTAAGGACCCGTGGCCTGCGCGGGCAAACCTGGACGACGGACGTGGTGGCGGCACGGAGATTCGAGGGCAGCGGTACCACTCTCCGCCGCCTGCCCCCGCTCTGACTGGCCTGGATCTCTCACCACCCTTCTGTCCCCAACAATTCACCGGTAAACGCGAGGTAAATGCACCGGTGTAACCACTTCTCCGTCCTTGAGAAGGCGGTTATGATTCTGGAGTCAAACGCAGATCGGAAGCGACCGACAAGGGGTCCTGCCCGCCTGAACCGATCTGGAACGGGGCGGGTTCCGCGAGGTTCGAGCGCATCCGGAACCACCAAAGTGGTTTGAACTATTAAACAATGGAGGTCTTACATGTTTCGACCCTTACGAACGGCCAGCTTGGTGGCCGTCATAATCGCCTGTAGCTGCTCCCTGTACGCGCAATCGACTTTTAGTTCGATCGTGGGACTCGTACGCGATCCTTCCGGAAGCCTGCTGGCGGGCGCCTCCGTGACGGCCCGAAACCTGGACGAAAACACCACGCGTTCGGCCACTTCCCAGGCGACCGGGAACTATGAGCTGCTGAACCTGAAGCCGGGCCGCTACGAGTTGACCGCCAGCAAAGCGGGTTTCGCCGTAACGAAGCTCCCCGAAGTCCAGCTTCTGGCGCGCCAGGAGCTGCGCACCGATTTCTCGCTGGAACTGGCTACCGTTCAGCAGACCATCGTAATCACCGACACCCTCAGCACGATCAACACGGAAAACGGCACCGTCTCCGATAGCAAGAGCGCCCTGGAGATTACTGGTCTGCCCCTGAACTACCGCGGGTCGACCAATAGTCCCCTGGCGGCCCTGACTACCGTACCTGGCGTGCAATACGATCGCGCCGGGAACATCTCAGTCGCGGGCGGCATGCCGTTTCTCACCGAATACACGATCGACGGCGTTTCTTCGGTCAATGTATATACCCACAGCGCGGTGGGCAACATGTACCCGTCCACTGAGATGCTGGACGAATTCAAGGTCACGTCGATCAACAACAATGCCGAGTTCTCTCAAGCCGGTGACGTCACCGTGACCACGAAGAGCGGCAGTAACCAGATGCACGGCAGCCTGCTCTGGTACCACCAGAATCGCGCCCTGGACGCCAACACCTATGGTTCGGCCATCAAACCGGCGAAGATCTACAACACGTTCGGCGGTAGCTTGAGCGGCCCGGTCATCCTGCCGGGAGTCTACAAGGGCAAGGACCGCACGTTCTTCTACTTCGCCTTCGAAGGGAACCGCAAACCGGGCTCGGGCCTGGTACAGGCCAGCGTACCAACCGCGGCCATGCGTAACGGCGATCTGACCGGCTTGCCGGGTTCGAGCACGGTTGACCCACTCTCAGGATTGCCCTTCCCGAATAACCGGATTCCAACCAGCCGGATAAACTCGGTGGCCTCGAAGCTGCTCAGCAAGTACTATCCGGCGCCCAATTACGGCAGTGGAACGAGCACTTACAACAATTTCCAGACGCTGATCTCGTCGCCCACCAATGTGAACGGGTACGACGTCCGTGTGGACCATTGGTTCAACTCCCAACAGCAGTTGTATGCCCGATGGGGTTGGAGAAATCAGACCGGCGTGAGCGGCAACGGTTTTCTGCCCACCACCGACCTTTCGATCCCGACCCGCACGCTGCTGGTCTCCCACAACTACTCCATCACGCCGAACATGTTCAACGAGTTCCGGTTTGGGCTCGCCACCTGGGACTCGAAGAAACACTTTCAACTGAAGGGCGCAGACGTGATCACCGAACTGGGGATACAGGGGCTGGACATCAGCAACCATCCGGATCAAGGCGCGTTCACATCGTTCGATTTCAGCGACGGCACCAGCTTCTCCGCGGTCGGCGTGAACAAGGACTATCCGATCATCTCGAGGACTTACCAGTTTTCGGACAACCTGAGCTGGATCAAGGGAAAGCACTCCCTCAAGTTCGGCGCGGATTACCGCCAGTTGAAGTTCGGCGAAGGTGTTTCTTTCTCCGGTTCCAACGATTTCGGATACTTCTACTTCGCGCAGGGCGCCTTCAGCGGCAATGCGTACTCCGATCTGATGCTGGGGTTGCCCTACTATTCCTTCAACGCCATCACCGGCCCGGACCTCCGTCTGACCCAGAAGAGCTTCGGCGCGTACGCGCAGGACGAATGGCGCGTCTCCAGCCGCCTCACGTTGAGCTTCGGCTTGCGCTGGGAAGTGCATCCGCCGTTCCTGGAAAACTCGGGCAACATCACCAATTTCCGTCCCACCGACGGTACGGTGATCGTTCCGGATGGGGCCATTGCGCCGGCCGCTGGGTTCAAGCAATCGATCAACGCCTGCCCGGGTGTCTCCACCGCGACGGTTTGCACGAAGATCATCACCGCGAGCGAGGCGGGTCTTCCCCAAGGCCTTCGCACCGTCGATTACAGCAACTGGTCGCCGCGCTTCAGCTTCGCCTATCGCCCCTTCGCCGGCAACAAAACTGTTCTGCGCGGCGGCATCGGAGTGTTTACCGTCACAACGCTGGGTACGCTGAACGAGGCCATGGCCGGCATCCACAGCTCGGACGGCCGCACCTATTACAACTACACGAGCCCTGGCGTCGCTCCGTTGTTCACGCTGCCGCAGGCGCATTCCGATAGCTATGCGCTCACCTCGATCGGCAGCCAGAATTTCATCGCGGCGCAGAACCTCACCTTCCGCGATCCGCGTTCCTATCAATGGAATTTCACGGTGGAGCAAGCCATGGCCAAGGACACGGCGTTGCGCGTGACCTACCTGGGCTCGAACACCATCGGCATGGCTCCTAACGTCAACATGAATCAGGTACACGCCAGCACGACGCCGTATTCGGCCAGCATGAGGCCGTACCTGAACTGGAACCGGATCAACTCGCGCGAGAACATCGCGTTCGCGCACTACGAAGGATTGCAGGCGACCTTTACCAAACGTCTGTCTTCCGGCGTGTTCCTACAGTCCAGCTACATCCTCTCCAAGAACGTCGGCAACGTTGGAGGATCCGCGGGCGGATCCGCTTTCGCCTACGAAGCCGGCGGGCAGATAACCGATCGCTTCAACCTCGGCCTCGACAAGGGAGAAGTTCCCGGGTCCAGGCGGCAGCGCGTCGTAGTGAGCGGCATCTATGACCTGCCCTTCGGCAAGGGACGCAAGTTCGGATCTGGCATGAACCGGATCGTCGATGCGTTTGTCGGCGGCTGGCAACTGAGTACGGTCAGCCTGTTCCAGACTGGTCCGTTCCTGACTCCCAGCATCAGCACGAGTTACGATCGCTCCAACACGAACGTTGCGGGCCGCGGCGCCACGCTGCGACCGGACCGCATCGGGAACGGCAATGTAGAGAACCCCACTCCGGATCGCTGGTTCGACATCACTGCGTTCACGGCCACACCGGTAGGGGCGGGGCGCTTCGGCAATGCCGGCGTCGGGATTCTGGAGGGACCCGGCACGATCGCCGTGGCTGGCGGTCTCGCCAAGACCTTCCAGATTACCGAGCAAGTCCGCCTGCGCGCCGAGGGCTCCTTCACCAACCTTCCCAACCATCCGAACTTCATGCCCCCCGCGCTGGTGGTCTCCAACACCACCAGCTTCGGCAAGACGAGTAGCACGAGCGGGGTCGAAAACGGAGGCAACCGTAGCGGTCAGGTCGGTCTTCGGCTAACCTTCTAAGTAGCAATTCCACCGGAGCGGGCAACCCAGCCCGCTCCGGTTCGCGGCGTAAAGAGTTGGAGGAGACATGACTGTGCGTTCGCTGTGCCGGCTTGCGGCTGTCTTGGTGGCCTTTCTCGGCGGTCCGGCCGCGGCTCAGTGGAAGGCGGGAGTCGCCAAGATCTCGATCACGCCGTCTGAACCCATCTGGCTGGGCGGATTCGCCGGCCGCAACCGCCCTTCCGAAGGCGTCCGGCAGGACATCCACGTAAAAGCGCTGGCCTTGCAAGACGAGACCGGAGCGCTCTCGGTGCTGGTGACCGCGGATCTGGTGGACAGCAAGCGCGATGTCTGGGACGTCGTGGCGGAGCGGTGTGAAAAGCAATTCGGAATTTCGAGGGAAAGGCTGGCGCTCAACGAATCGCACACCCACAGCGCCCCCGTGGTGCTTCGCCGCCCGTTGATTCCTCTCTTCTGCCCGTTGCTCGACAAAACCCAGGAAGCCGTCGTACGGCGATACACGGCGGGATTTGTGGACAAGGCGGTGGAAGCGGTTGGGCAAGCCATACGGAACCTCGCTCCGGCGACTCTGGCCTTCGGACAGAATGTGGCTGGAATCGCTGTGAATCGGCGGCGCGTGTGGATGCAACGCTCGCTGCCAGGACCTGTCGATCCAGATGTCCCTGTTCTTAGCGTGCGCGATGCCTCAGGTGGCCTGATCGCCGTCGTCGTGGGATACGCATGCCACGCGACGTCGCTCTCCGATTACCAGGTGAGCGGGGACTGGCCGGGATACGCGCAGGCGGAACTGGAAAAGGCGCATCCAGGCGTCATCGCCATGTTTGTTCAAGGTTGCGGAGCCGATGCCAACGCCTTGCCTCGAAGTAACATCGAACTGGCTCAAGGCTATGGACGAATCCTGGCGGCGGCGGTGGAGGAGGTTCTCGGCTCGAAAAGGAGAATGCGGCCGCTCTTGGGCGGCATCCAGGCCGCCTTTGAACGCGTGGATGTGCCATTCGAGAAACCGCCGTCGCGCGAAGAACTCCAGACCACGCTCAAGACGGCAACCGGCATCGACCGGCGCCATGCCGAACGGCTGCTGCTGATGTTGGATCGGGACGGAAAGCTCATGGAGCAGTATCCTTACCCGGTGCAGGTCTGGCAGTTTGGGAGCGGGCTGAAGATGCTGTTTCTGGGCGGCGAGGTCGTCGTGGACTATGCCTTGCGGCTGAAGGCGCAACACGGATGGGAGAGCACCTGGGTGGCGGGTTATTCGAACGACGTGTTCACCTACGTTCCCTCGCTGCGGGTGCTCAAAGAAGGCGGCTACGAAGGGGCCGACGCCATCAAGTGGGAGGATCTCCCCAGCCCGTTTCAACCCGCCATCGAAGAAATCATCGTCGGCAAGGTGAAGACGCTAGTCGATCGCACAGCACCCCGGAAGTGAACCTTGGGGGCCCTCGCCTCAATGCGTTCATCGACTGCCGCCGGGCGTCATCATCAATCAATCTCGTAGTAAAGGTACCAGTCGCCCTTTAGCGGCTTGAAGACCATGCAGTCCTTTTTCCCCACGCACGGCTGCGGCATCGCCATATCGACCGAATCAACGATAGGAATTAGTTGCTTTGTGGAATAGGCGTAGCCCTTGACTGTTCCGCGGCCAACGATGCCCGTGGCACTCACGATCAATATAAGTCCGCCGTTCCTGTCGAGTGTGGCCACACCGTGTTCAACGTCGAGTTCGCGAAAGAGAGCACGGTACTCGTCCCATCGCCGCGTCGAGAACGACGCCCGTTTGTCCTCGGGCCATATGAAGTCTGGAGCGATTCGCGTAATATCAGGATCATCATGCGCCATCCGGACGAGTTTATTGAACGACGCCTCTTTCTTGAAAAACCGGTTCCGCAGCGCCTCGTCGGTATTGTGAGTGCCGCAGCCGAAGAGGAAAGGAGCAAATATGACGGCGACAAACCGGATGATGTTCATTCGCATTTTCGCTTCTCCACTCACATCGATTCTGTCGCCTTCCAGTTTAGACTCCCTGACACCTCTCGAAGGGATTCGACGAGTATCTATCCTGTTGTACGTCTAGTCACCCACTCACCGTCTTCGAGTGCGATATCGGCCTGACGACGGCGCTACCATATCAACGTGACGACCATCTTCCACGTCGACATGGATGCGTTCTTCGTGTCGGTGGAGGAGTTGTTCGACCCTTCGCTCAAAGGCAAGCCCGTGGTGGTGGGCGGGCGGCCTAACCAGCGCGGCGTGGTGTCGGCGGCTTCCTACGCGGCTCGCAAGTTCGGCCTGCACTCGGCCATGCCTTTGCGCACGGCGTATCTGAAGTGCCCGCAGGCGATTTTCGTGGACGGTCATCCGGAGCGCTATCGCGAATACTCGCATCGGGTCTACAAGATCCTCCAGGAGTTTTCACCCGTCGTGGAAATGGCGTCGGTGGATGAAGCCTATCTCGACATGACCGGCACCGAACGGTTGCTCGGCACGCCTATCGAGGCCGCGCACAAACTGCACGAGCGCATCAAACAGTCCACCGAGCTCAACTGCTCCATCGGCATATCCGCCTCGCGCATGGTGGCGAAGGTGTCGAGCGATCAGGCCAAACCAAACGGCATTCTATGGGTTCTGCCGGGCGAGGAAGCGCGTTTCCTGGCGCCGCTCGATGTGCGGCGGTTGCCGGGCGTGGGCAAGGTCACCGAACAGAATCTGCATGCCTGCGGTGTGCGCAAAGTCGGCGATCTGGCCAAGCTCGATGAGCGATTTCTAGAGCAGCGATTTGGCCAATGGGGGCTGGCGCTCGCCGGCAAATCGAAAGGCATCGATGCGGGCGGTTGGTATGATGCGCCACTCGGTGTCGAGGAAGATCCCAAGTCGATCAGCCACGAACACACGTTTCTGGAAGACACCACCGACCGCGAAACCATTCACGCGACGCTGGCGCGTCTGTGCGAAATGGTGGCGCGCCGCTTGCGCGAGCACGGCTTCCACGCCCGCACCGTGCAACTGAAATTGCGCGACAAGGAATTCAAAACCATCACGCGCGCGGAAACACTGGAACACCCGACCATGGTGGATACCGAGATCATCGCCGCGATCCGCGCGTTGTTTGATAAGAACTGGAACGGGAAGCCCGTGCGCTTGCTGGGAGTGCATACGTCGTCTTTCGAAGCCGGTGATGGACAACTGCACTTGCTCGACGACGGCGCGAATGAGCGTTGGAAGAAAGCGCTCGGCGCGGTGGACGCTCTCCGCGACCGTTTCGGCGAGGAGAGCGTCTCACTGGCATCCGGCATGAGCGGCCGCTTCCGCGAGCGCACTCATGAAAATCCGGTAGGACTACCCGGCAAGAAGAAAAGCTAAACAGCTAGAAGTTCACGATCGACGCGAACGAATCGGCCTTCAGACTCGCACCGCCCACCAGCGCGCCGTCGATGTCCGGCTGCGCCATCAGCGTCTTCACGTTATCCGGCTTCACGCTGCCGCCATAGAGAATGCGCACCGCGTCGGCCGCGGCGGCGCCGAACTTCGCCTTGACTTGCGCGCGAATGCACTTGTGCGCGTCGGCGGCGATTTCCGGCGTGGCGGTCTTGCCAGTCCCGATGGCCCACACGGGCTCATAAGCGATCACGATCTTCGCGAACTGTTCGGGCGTGAGACCCGCGATGCCGCCCTGGAACTGTCCGATCAGCACGGCTTCGGTCTTGCCCGCTTCGCGGTCGGCCAGCATCTCGCCCACGCAGATGATGGGCTTCAGACCGGCTTCGAGCGCCGCGACGGTCTTCTGCAGCACCGTCTCGTCGGTTTCACCGAAGAACTGGCGGCGTTCGCTGTGGCCGATGATGACCCACTCGGCGCCGACGGCCTTGATCATGGGCGCGGAGACTTCGCCCGTGAACGCGCCTTCGTTCTTCCAATACACGTCCTGGGCGCCGATGCCGACGTTGCCGCGCTTGGTGGCCGCGACGGCGGCGGCGATGTTGACGAACGTGGGGGCGATCACCACTTCACAGTGCGAGGCGCCCGCCACCAGGGGACAAAACTGCTCGAAGAAGGCGGTGGTTTCACTGGCCGACTTGTACATCTTCCAGTTGCCCGCCATTACAGGTTTTCTCATACGATTAGGCTTAAAAAGCTCTCTCCTTTTTCAATTTGAACCCGGAAGTTCCCGGCCACGGTCTGCCCCATGTCGGCCAGACTGGTTCGCGTGCCGAGGTTCACGCCGCGCCGCGCCGTTTCGCTGTAAGCCAGCACCGGCACGTACTCGCGGCTATGATCGGTGGACGGTGTGGTGGGATCGCACCCGTGATCCGCGGTCAGCATCAACAGGTCGTCCGGTTTGAGCCGGTCCAGCAGCACCGCCAGCCACCGGTCGACCGCCTCCAGGGCATTGGCATACCCTTCAGCGTCGTTGCGATGGCCGTACAGCATGTCGAAATCGACGAAGTTGGCGAAGATCAGCCCGTTCGCGTGACTCGACGCGACATCGAGCACCTTCTGCATGCCTTCGGCGTTCGACTTAGTCTTCTCGGCGCGGCCAATGCCACGCCCCAAATAGATATCGTAAATCTTCCCGATGCTCGCCACCGGGACGCCGGCTTCCGACAACTTATCCAGCAACATGCCGGGCGGAGGCGGCACGGCGTAATCGTGACGGTTCGCCGTGCGCGTGAACGCGCCGGGCGCACCCACAAACGGACGCGCGATCACGCGGCCCACTTCGTGCGGTCCGCGCAGAATGTCGCGCGCGATCTCGCACATGCGGTACAACTCCGGAATCGGGATTATCTGTTCGTGCGCGGCGATCTGAAACACGCTGTCGGCCGATGTGTAGACGATCGGACAGCCCGTGCGCATGTGCTCTTCGCCGAGTTCGCGTATGATCTCGGTGCCCGAAGCCGGAATGTTGGCCAGCGTCTTGCGTCCGATGCGCCGCTCGAATTCGTCCATCACGTCGGGCGGGAACCCGTGCGGATAAAGAGGAAAGGGCCGTTTTAGGTGGATACCCACCATTTCCCAATGTCCTGTGGTGGTGTCCTTGCCCGGCGAAGTCGTCGCCGCGCGCCCGTAACAGCCGATTGGCGCGGGGTCGGCGGCGAGCCCTTCGAACGAACGGATGTTCGCCAAACCCAACCGGCACAAATTCGGCAAATGGAGTTTGCGCAGACGCGCCAGGTTACCCAGCGTATCGCTGCCCACGTCGCCGTAATCGGCGGCGTCGGGCATCTCACCGATACCCACGCTGTCCAGTACGATCCAGATGACCCTGCGGAATGCCACTTATCTTTAGGATACCCTTTGAAGGGAGCGTACATCGAGATGCGTTTCTTCCATCGGATCGTCCAGCGAAAAATCGGGACTGACACCTTTTCCGTAAGGAAAAGGCTGTCTGTCCCTTTTTTCGCGCTGCTGGTTTCGCTTGCCGCCGCCCTTTCCTTGCAAGCCGCTGACCTGGCTCAACTGCGCCGGGACTTCGCCAATCCGACCGTCGACGCGCGTCCACACACGCGATGGTGGTGGATGGGCAATGCGCTTCGCAATCAGGACATCGACTTTCAGCTCGGCCAGATGCAGGCTGCGGGCATCGGCGGCGTCGAACAGATCTCGATGCAGGAGGTCTACCAGCGCGGCAACGTCGCGTTCCTCTCCGACGAATACTTCGCGCGGCTCAAGCACGCCATCGCCGAAGCCAAACGGCGCGGCATGGAGTTCTCGCTCAACTTCGGCGGACCCGGTTGGATCTGGGGCGGCGATTGGGTGCCGAAGGCGGACCGCAATAAGAACATGGTTGCCAGCATGATCGAGCTGCGCGGCCCGCAGGTGTTTCGCGGCGAGTTGCCGCTGGACACCGTACGCAACCCGCGCAATCCTACCGAACACCTGGACCGCATTCGCCCCGAGGACCGCGTGCTCGCTGTGGTCGCCGGGCAAACGGAGGATCTGCGTCTGCGCGAATCGACGCTCATCGATCTCACTGCACGCGTGCGCGGGCGC
>CAZDIZ010000048.1:24537-34716 GCA_964505625.1 uncultured Solibacteraceae bacterium
AAGCGCAAAGGCTACGATCTCACGCGCTATCTGCCCGCGCTGTGGTGGGACGTCGACGATCTCTCGCCCAAGATCCGCTACGACGTGAACGAATTCCTGCACCGGATGGGGATCGAGGCGTTTTTTCAGACCTTCATCGGTTGGGCCGAGCGTCACGGTGTGAAGGCGCGCATACAACCTTACGGATTCGTGACCGACATTCTGGAAGGCGCCGGCATGGCGCACATCCCCGAGCTGGAAATCACGCCGGGCGAAAAGGACGCCGTGCCGTGGTTCGACACACGCGTCGGCCCGCGCACCTACACCGCCAGCGGCGCGCACCTATACGGCCGCAACATCGTGAGCGTCGAAGCCTACACATACATGCACTGGCAGCAGGCGCGCGACACCATGGAGGAACTCAAAATTGCGTCCGACGGTTTTCTGCGCGCTGGCGCCAACAAGTTCTACAACCACGGTTACACCGGCACGCCTGAACGAGAATTTGCTCCGCCGCGCCGCTTCACCGCGGAAATGCTGATCAGTCATGTGAACGTCTGGTGGCCGTTCTACCGGCACTTGAGCGACTACGTGGCGCGTGCTTCCACCGTGATGCGCTATGGACGCCCGGTGGCCGACATCGCCGTCTATTCGCCGCTCGCCAATCAATGGACGCTCGACATGTTGAACGCGCGCCGTTGGACACGCGACTTCGACTGGGCCGACGTGGGCAAGCTCATCTGGGCCAACGGTTATGATTTCGATCTGATCAACGATGACGTATTGCAGCATCGTGCGCGCTTCGAAGGCGGGTCCATACGCGTACGCGATCTCGACTACCGCGTACTGGTTCTACCGAACATCCACGCCATGCCGCTCGAAAGCCTGCGGCGCGTGGAAGAGTATGTGAAGGGCGGAGGTGTGCTGGTAGCGCTCGAACGCACGCCGCAAGCATCCACCGGAATGGCGGACCACGCGCAGCGCGATGAACAGGCACGCGCGATTTCCGCCGCTCTGTTTCGCGACAAGCGCTACGGCGCGGGTCACGTCTACTTCCTGAAGAAGGTGATGGAGCGCCGCGATATGCTGGATTGGAAGTCGAGCGTCTTCGATCCCTTCGTAAACGCGCTGCGCGAACACGTCACACCGGACGTCGCAATCGACTTCGTGCGTGAAGCCCTGCGCGAGAACAACGCCCTCATGTTCGCGCACCGCACCGCGGCTGATGCCGACATTTACTTCCTCGCCAACATGCAGGACCGTCCGCTCGCGACACGCTTGAACTTCCGCGTCACCGGCAAAGCGCCGCACATCTGGAACGCCATGGATGGACAGGTGCGCGCGGTGAACGAATACGATGTCCGCGAAAAGACCACCGAAATGCCAGTGCGGCTCGCGCCCTTCGAATCCGCGATCGTAGTATTCAGCGGCGCGCCGGACACACATGTGCGCCACACCGATTTCCGCACGCTGCTAACTCCAACCGAGGCGCTCGCCGATCGCAACGGCACGCATATGTGTGACGGGCGGGCCATCCAGGTGGACGGCATTCCCGCGCCGCACCTCGTTGCCGGAGACTGGCAACTGCAACTCGGCGAAACAAAGAAGTCGCTGCGGCGTCTGGAATCGTGGACCGACGATCCCGCAACGAAGCACTTCAGCGGCACAGGCGTCTACACCGTCAATTTCGAACTGCCGGCCGCTTACATCGCACCCGATCTGCAACTCGAATTGAGTCTCGGCGATCTGGGCAACATCGCGGAAGTGGAGCTCAACGGCTCGCCCGCCGGCATCATCTGGATGCGAGGGCAAACGCTGGACGCAACGCGCCTGCTGCGAGCGGGCACCAATCAGCTTCGTGTGAAGGTGACCAACACGCTGATCAATCGAGTCTCGGCCTGGAAAACCGCGCCGCCGCTGCCGCCGGACCTGGCAGCCATCTACGGAGGAGGCCTGCGCGACGAAAACAAAGGCATGCGCGACCTCTACGGCTTCACACCGCTCCCCCGCTCCGGCCTGCTAGGCCCGGTAACCCTAACGCCGCTCAAGCGAGTGCGGCTGCAATAGAACTACTCGGCGCGGCGGCGTTTCCACGCTCGCCCTTCCAGCAAGCACGCCGCGGGCAGCACTAGCAGTGTCAGCACGGTTGAGGTCACTACTCCTCCGATGACGACGGTCGCGAGCGGACGCTGCACTTCGGCTCCGGGGTTGGTCGACAGCGCCATGGGCAGGAAGCCCAGGCTCGCCACCGAAGCCGTCATCAGCACCGGGCGCAGTCGTGAGAGCGCGCCTTCGCGCACCGCGTCGTACCAGGCTTTTCCCTGCCGGTGTATTTGCTCGATGAAGGCCATCATCACCACACCGTTGAGCACGGCTACACCTGACACGGCGATGAAGCCGACACCCGCGCTCATCGAAAACGGCATGCCGCGCACAAGCAGCGCCAGGATACCGCCGGTCACGGCGAACGGAATTCCGGTGAATACCAATCCCGCGAGCTTCACCGAATGGAAGGTCACATACAGTAGCAGGAAGATGAGCAGGAACGTGACCGGCACCACGATCATCAGTCGCGCGCGGCCCGAATCCAGGTGCTCCCACAATCCGCCCCACTCCATTAGGTAACCCGGCTTCAACTTCACCGCCGCGGCCACACGCCGGCGCGCTTCATCGACAAAGCTGCCCACGTCGCGCCCGCGCACGTTGGCTTCCACCGTGATGCGGCGTTGCCCGTTTTCGCGGCTCACTTCCACCGGCCCTTCTTCCGAGCGGATGCCGGCCAACTGCCCCAGGGGAATCTTCTGTCCGGACGGCGCGCTCACCAGCAGGTTCGCGAAATCCTCCGCCGTGCGGCACGACTCCGGATCCAGCCGTACCACCAAACCAAAACGGCTGAAGCCTTCCAGCACGCGCCCGGCGTCCTGTCCCGCGATGGCCGTTTGAATCAATTCCTGAACGTCGGAAACATTCACACCGTAGCGTGCGATGGCTTCGCGGTTGGCCTTGATGCTGAGCACGGGCTGTCCGCTCAGTTGCTGAACACGCACATCGGCGGCGCCGCGCACACCGGCCACCGCGCGCCCCACGCGCTCAGCCTGCTCGCGCAACTCACTCAAATCCTCACCGAAAATCTTCACGACGACGTCAGAGCGCGAGCCGGTCCCTTCGGTCAACTCCATCATGCGGAATTCAATCGGCTGCGAAAACGTGTAGGCCATGGTGGGTAACTCACGGAGTTTGTCTTCCATGCGCTCCACCAATTGCTCGCGAGTCTTCGCCGTGCGCCACTGTTCTCGCGGGCGCAGAATCACGTAGGTATCGCTGGCGCTCACACCCATCGGATCGGTGGCGATTTCCGGACGCCCGATCCGCGTGACGGTGGTCAGCACTTCCGGAAACTCCTGTATGGCCTGTTCAAGCGAATTAGTCATGCGAACAGCTTCCGGAAGCGACACGCCGGGCAAGCGCAGTGCGTTGATGGCGATGGCGCCTTCTTCAAGCTTCGGCAGGAATTCAGAGCCGAGCAGCGGGATGAGCGCCGCGCAGCCTAGTACAAACCCCGCCGAAGTGACGGCCACGATCCAGCGGCACTTCAACGTGTAATCGAGAACCGGTGTGTAGACGCGAAGCACCGCGCGCGCAATGGGATTCTCCGGCCCGCTGTCGGGGTCGCGCCCCTGCCCATCGAACGCCTTCGGCTTGCCCTCTTTCAGAAACAGTGCGCACAGCGATGGAATCAGCGTCAGGCTGAACACCAGCGCGCCCGCCAACGCCAGGATCACCGTCAGGCCCATGGGGCGGAACGTCTTGCCCTCAATCCCGACCAGGCTGACGACAGGCAGGTAGGCGGCGATGATCAGAATTTCGCCGAACTGGCTGGCGCGGCGCACTTCGACGCTGGCGGCGAGAATGGTCGACCGCCGCTCCTCGCCGGTGAGCGCTCGGCCCAGGCGCTGACGAGCTTCGGCCAGGCGCCGCACACAGTTTTCGACGATGATGACCGCCGCATCCACGATCAATCCGAAATCGATGGCGCCGAGGCTCATCAGGTTCGCCGAAATGTGGAAGTAGCGCATGCCGATGATGGCCACCAGCATCGAAAGCGGGATAGCGCTGGACACAATCAAGCCCGCGCGGATTTGCAGCAGGGAAAGAAACAGCACGGCGATTACGATGAGGCCACCTTCCATCAGATTCAAAGCGGCGGTGCGCACGGTGCGGTCCACCAAACCGCGGCGGTCGTAATAGACGTCGGTGCGCACGCCCGGCAGCAGTCCTTTGTCCAGCTCGCGCAGGCGCTCAACGACGCGCTCGGACACCTGGCGGCTGTTCTCGCCCTTGAGCATCATGGCGATGCCCAACACTGTTTCACCCTTGCCGTCGCGCGTGGCCGAGCCCTGGCGAATCTGCGATCCAAGCAACACACGCGCGACCGACTTCACATAAACCGGCGTGCCACTACTGGCCGTGACCACGATGTTCTCGATGTCGCGCGTCGATTCAATCAAGCCGACGCCGCGGATCAACTGCTGCTCGCCGGCCTTCTCGATGTGCGCGCCGCCGACGTTCAGGTTGTTGTTGCGCAGCGCCGCGGTCACTTGCGCAAGCGACAGCCCGTGACTCACCAGCTTCGACGGATCCACTTGCACTACGTACTGTTTCTCGAGTCCGCCGTAGCTGTTGACTTCGACCACGCCCGGCACGGTTCGCAAGCCCGGTTTGATGAACCAATCAAGCAGCGTGCGCAACTCCATGGGCGTATACGGCCGGGGCGCGTTCGCATCCACGTTCACCGTGAACTGGACAATCTCGCCGATGCCGGTGCTGATGGGCGCAAGTTCCGGAACCACGCCGTCCGGCAATTGCTGCTGAGCTTCCAGCAGTCGCTCCAGCGTCAACTGACGCGCGCGGTAGACGTCCATGTCGTCGTCGAATGTGACGGTGACTTGCGAAAGTCCGAACTGCGACACGGAGCGGACTTCCTGTTTCTGCGGCAGGTTCGACATGGCCACTTCCACAGGGAAGGTGACGTACTGCTCCATTTCGAGCGGCGTGAACGACGGCACCTTGGTGTTGATTTGCACCTGATTGGTGGTGACGTCGGGAACCGCGTCGATGGGCAGGTCGCGCGACGCGTAGATGCCCGCCACAACCAGCAGCAGCGCGAGCGCCACCACCACGTGCCGCTGATGAATGCTCCAGGCCAATATGCGATCAATCATGATTGTGCTCCGGCTGAAGTTCGTGGGCCAGGAACGCGGACTTCAATTGAAACGCGCCCGACACTACCACGGGCTCTCCTTCCTTCACCCCGGCGACGATTTCGCGGCGCGCGCCTTCGCCGATGGTCTGCACTTCGCGCGCTTCGAAATGAAGCTCACTTTTGCGGACGAAAACCACCTGGCGCCGGTTGACGGATTGCACGGCCTCGGCCGGCACCGCGAGCGCCGCGTGCAGATCCTCAGTGGGAATCACGATGGTGGCGAACATCTCGAGCAAGAGCTTGCCGCCGTTGTTGACCACTTCCGAGCGCACGGCGGCGGTACGCGTGTGCGGATCGAGCAGATCCTTGATGGTCACAATGCGCCCTTGGAACGGTTGATTCGGATATGCGTCGACATGAATCTCGACGGCCTGCCCGCGCCGTATCTTGCCCAGATCCTTTTCGTAAACCTGCCCTTCGACGTAGACACTCGAAAGATCCGCAACGCTGAAAAGCAGACTGCTCGAATCGACGACGTCGCCCGGCGCGGCCTCGGCTTTCATCACCACGCCGGCAAAGGGCGCGCGCACGGCCGAAAACGGAATCTCTCCCGCGCTGGCGACGCCGAAGCGCCGCAAACGCAAGGTCAGTCCTTCGATGGTGCTCTGCTGCGCGCGCATCAACTCCTCAAGCCCGTGCGCTTCGGCTTCGGCGCTTTCGGCATCCTTGGCCGGCACCGCACCAATGGAAACCAATCCGCGGCTGCGTTCGGCCTGGCGCTTCGCATTGGCGTGCTGAATCTTGAGCCGCTGCAATTCTGCGCGCGCCGCGTTGAGCTGGCTAGTTAATTCGCCCGCCTCGATGTTGTCGAAACGCGCCAGCACCTGATCTTTTGCCACGCGGTCGCCGACACGCACCAGCACTTCTTGCACGCGTCCGCGCGCCAGCGGGCGCAACTGCGCAACGCGGCTGTCGATGGGTTGCACGCTGCCGTTCAAGCGCAGCATCACCCGAATGTCCGCGGCTCGGATCGGTTCGACGACAACGCCGGCGCGACGCTGCGCCTCCGGGCTGAATTCGAATACGTTGGCTTCTTCAATGTGCTTGGCCGGATGCGCTTGTTCGGCGCCGCCTTCTTCGCGGCGGTGTGCGGCTTCGCCCGACGCGCCCTCATGTTTCGCGCACCCGGTAATTCCCAACAGACACAACACGATGATGAGTGCTCTCATGGAACTCTCTCCCCCACGGCGCGCTCCAGTTCGAAGTAACCACGCAACACGTCGGCGCGCGCATCGATAGCCGCCAGTTGCGTGTCGAGCAGACGCCGCTGCTCGTTCAGCACGTCAATCAAACGCAGGTTGCCGAGTTCGTATGCTCCGCGAATCACCGCGACGTTCTTTTCCGCCTGTTCCACCGCCGCGCCGTCCAGCGTCGCAAGTACTTTCAGCGACTGTCGCCAGCGCCGCATCGCCGCGGTGACTTCCAGTGGAATGCTCCGCTCCAGGTATTCGCGGCGCAAGCGTGCGGCACGCGTGCGAGCCACGCTCGCGTCCAGATTGCCGCGGTTTCGCCCGCTCCCATACAGCGGAATCTTCACGCCCAACGCAAGAGTGTTGTCGGTGTCCTTCAAGGGCACGCGCAGGCCGGGTTCGTCGTATCCGTAATAATCAAAACGGGAATAAGAACGGCTGTAGCCCGCCGACACCGTCACGTTGGGTTTCGCTTCCGCCATGGTCAACGCGGTTTCCATTTCGCCGCGCTGCTCGATGTGGCGCAGCACAAGCAAATCGGGCCGCACGCGCAGCGCACGCGCGCGAAGCTCGGCTTCCTCGGGCACTTGCTTTGGCGTCCCGGCGGCACGCAATCCATCCAGCGCGCTCTCCTCCACGCCGGCCAACCGCGCTATATCGGCCCTTGCCGCGCCTTGCCGGCCCAGCGCCGCTTCGCGCTGCGCCTCGGCGCGGCTGAGTTCTACCTGAAGCAGATTGGCGTCCAGCGCGGCCGCGTCGCCGCGGTCGACGCGCGCGCGCATCAACTCGAGCGCTCTCCGATTGATTTCGATCAGCCGCTCGAACGCGCGCTGGCGTTCGGTTTCCGCCGCGAAGTCCGCGTACCGGCTGGCCAATTCGAAACGAAGCTGGCGCAAACGTTCGGCGTACTCGGCTTCGGCCGCATCCAACTCGCGGCGCGCGATCTCGACCCGGCGTGAACGCTTGCCACCGGTTTCGATAGTCTGCGCCACTCCGACCGAGAACTCGTGCTCGCCGGAACTACCCAGCGGCTTGCCGCTCGCACCATTCACTTCAAGTTCCGGCGCCGGACGCACGCCCGCCTGCCGCAACGCGCCTTTGGCTGCTTCCACGTTCTGGCGCGCGGCCTGCAACTCGCGGTTTTCGCGCGCCGCCATTTCGAGCAGTCCGGCGAGCGTGTCGGGCCCGGCAGCGGAAGTCACCGCCGTGGCCGCTAGCACACACGCCAGCGCTCGTCTCACAACAATGCTGTGTGAATACACACGTCCCTCCCTCGGTTCCATTCAAGAATCAAAACAGCGAGGTCAGACGCGCGGAGGGTGGTAGATGGAAGTGGAAGCCTGAAGCAAACGCGGCGATGCGGCGAGCACCACTATATCGCTGAAGCCGGCCGGCTCAGGCAAAGTCAGAACCGTGACCACCACGACATGCGTGCAGCAACAGATGCTGTGGTCGTGGGATTGATGCAGCCGCATATCGCCGCCCGGCATACGCAAACCTTCGCAATGTCCCGTCGAAAGAACACTGCACGCCAGGACGTCCCCAGCCAGAATGAGCAGGACCAGGGCCGCCACCAGACGCATTGTGGATGTTCGGCGCACCTAATCCTTGACCTTACCACAGCGTGTCATCCACGGGCACAAGATTCCGATTCAACTGATATACTGATCCTCTCGTTGGAGGCCACATGCACGATCCCCAGAATCACAACATCGAGCGCCGCAACATGCTGAAAGTGGCAGCCGGCGGCGCACTCATTCTGAAGCCGGAGACGGTCTTCGGCACCCAAGCCAACTCGACGGTCGAAGTCGGGCTGGTGGGCTGCGGAGGGCGCGGCAATTGGATCGCGCCGTTCTTCCCGGAATTCACGGGCGCGAAGTGGGTCGCCGTAGCCGACGTGGTCAAGTCGCGGCTGGAGCCGACGCGCGAAAAGCTCCAGGTCTCGCCGTCGCGCGCCTACCATGGTCCCGACGCATACAAGGAATTGGCGAACTCGAAGCTGGATGCCGTGGTGATCGAAACGCCCACGTACTTTCACCCCATGCAAGCGGCGGCGGCGGTCGACGCCGGCAAGCATGTCTTCTGCGCCAAGCCCATCGCGGTCGATGTGCCCACCAGCAAGGAGTTTCTCGCCAGCGCCAAGAAGGCGCAGAGCAAAGGCCTCAGCTTCTGGGTGGATTTCCAGAGCCGCGCGCGCCCGGTCTTCCAGGAAGCGGTCCAGCGCATCCAGCGCGGCGACATCGGCAAGGTGGCTCTGGCACAGGTCTTCTACTATGCGGGACGCCCGTGGAAGAATCGCGACGTGGCCGGCATGGACCCGGAGCAGAAACGCATGGCCATCTGGTTCGGTGACCGCGTGATCAGCGGCGACATCATCGTCGAACAGAACATACACGTCATCGACATGGCCAACTGGTATCTCGGCGCGCACCCGTTGAAGGCCAACGGCAGCGGCGGGCGCACCGATTGGACCGGCACGCCGTTCGATTACGGCGACGCCTGGGATCACTTCACGGTCAACTACTGGTATCCCAACAACGTTCACGCCAGCTTCAGTTCCAATCAGCTCACGCGTTTATTTTCGGATTTGTGCGTGCGCTGTTTCGGCGCGTTCGGTTCGGCCGACACGCACTACGGCGGGCTGGTTCGCATCGCGAGCGAGCACGAAGGCAAGACCTGGCAGGGCGCCGAGAAGGACGACACGTTCAAAGGCGGCTGCATCACTAACGTCAAGAGCTTCATCGATAGCATCCGCGCCGGAAAGCCGGTCAACAACGCCGCCGACGCGGTGGAAAGCAACCTGACGGCGATTCTCGGACGCATGGCCGCTTACCAGGAACGCACCGTGACCTGGGATGAGATGATGGCCTCCACCGAACGTTGGCAATTAGATCTCAAGCTGAAGTGGTAGCCGCGCATCGCGCAATGCGACACTGATTGCATGCGCGACAAAGTACGTTGGGGCATTCTCGGCGTGGCGAAGATCGCCACGGAGAAAGTGATTCCCGCCATGCAGCGGGGCGAGTTGTGCGACGTGGCGGCCATCGCATCGCGCGATGGAGAAAAGGCGCGCCGCGCCGCCGCTGAGCTGGGCATCGCAAAAGCGTACGCATCGTACGAAGAACTGCTGGCCGATCCCACCATCGAGGCGATCTACAACCCGCTGCCGAACCACCTGCACCTGGAGTGGTCGGCGAAAGCGGCGATGGCCTCGAAGCACGTGCTGTGCGAGAAGCCCATCACCATGAACATGGCCGAGTGCCGCGAACTGATCGCCGTGCGCGACCGCACGGGCGTAAAGATTGGCGAAGCCTTCATGGTGCGCACGCATCCGCAGTGGCTGCGCGCGCGGGATCTGGTGCGCTCGGGGGCCATCGGGCGCCTGCGTTCCATCATCGGCGCATTCAGCTACGCGAACCTCGATCCGCAGAACATCCGCAACCAGATGGAATGCGGCGGTGGCGGATTGATGGACATCGGCTGCTATCCCATCACGACGTCGCGCTTTCTATTCGACGAGGAACCGCGGCGTGTGGTGAGCCTGGTGGAACGCGATCCCGTTATGGGTACCGACCGGCTGGCGTCGGCGATTCTGGACTTCCCGTCGGGGCAAGCCATCTTCAATTGCGGCACGCAACACGTCCCCTATCAGCGCATGCAGATCCTGGGCACCGAAGGCCGAATCGAAATCGAGATCCCCTTCAACGCGCCTCCGGACCGGCCCTGCCGTTTGTTTGTGGATAGCGG
>CAZDIZ010000049.1:0-1099 GCA_964505625.1 uncultured Solibacteraceae bacterium
CCACGGCCACCACAAGCCTTCATCTAGTCACTTTGGAAAACGTTCCCGGTGCTCTATGTCCGCGGCTTTTCCGGCTTTCCCCGGAATCTTCATCTGCTCTCTTCAAAGAACATACACGCTTCTCCACCCATCTCCGTGCATTCAAGCGTCTTGGAACGCAAGTGTGCTTCGAACGAAGGAGGCGGAGCGCCTTCCACAAATGGCGGAATCACGGGATAGTAGGACTCACTAATGAACCACGCGTCATTTCGGACATCGAGTCCGACAATCCGGAACGGCAAGCTTCCGCGCAGTTTTCGAAACACCTCCCGCCATCGTTCTACCGGAACCTCTGTGATTGGCCGCTGCACTCGCGCGTAGAGGTTGATGCGCGACTCCTTGTGGCTGCCCATACCTCGCGGCAGTGCAAAGTGAACGATGTCGAGATTGCAGCGCCCATGCCGGAACCGAAGGGGGTTGTGTCCTTCCAAGACACGCGTTTGCACCTTCCCCGTGACATCGCGCACTCTCACAACAACACCACCCCGCCAAGAGACGATCTCTCCGGCCTGGAGCGGCATGTGACCACATGTGCGGTAAAGGCCATCCCAGCCAGCGTAGCCAAGATGATAGCCTTTGGTCAGGAACAAGCATTTGTCTGCCCTGTCGGAGAAGATCTGAATCGCTGCAAACTGCTTGGACTTCAATGCGACACGACAAAGAGACGCCAGCCGCTTCATGCCTTCCATAGTGATCGATCGAGGCTCCGCACGGTAACGCATCAGAGCATACCCGTCGTCCTGCTCACTCCAAACAAGAGCCCCCGGCAGTTCACCATAGACACCCTGAGCTGCAAACAAAAGCGCGATAAGCAAACAAGTGTGGCGCTTCATTGGCACTCATAGCCTGCTTTCAGAGGTCCAAAACTCGCAAAACGCGGGAACAGACGGGACGTTTTCCGGTGAGTCGGTCGACGTGTGCACGGTGACCATGCTACACCACCTGAATTGTGGGCGCAGTGTCCATCATTACAGTTCGCCCAACAGCCTTCCACGGTGGTGTGCACCGCCGGTCATCTTGCTTGGGTGCTGATGTTCTCCGAAGTGATCGACGCGTCGTG
>CAZDIZ010000049.1:1199-15597 GCA_964505625.1 uncultured Solibacteraceae bacterium
CCGCCGGTCATCTTGCTTGGGTGCTGATGTTCTCCGAAGTGATCGACGCGTCGTGACCGCCGTGAGCTTCTACTGCGTCATTCTGGAAAAAGTTCCGTCTGTCACCGGGTTTCTGAGCGGCGATTTCCCGGCCTACTAACGGGCGAAGCGCGACGGTTCCTGGACGCGATCTGAGATGGTGACGCTTAACGTCTACGGCTCGCTGAGCGCGGCTAGCAGCGCGCCTTTGGCGGTCGAGTGCAGCGGCTCGGTGGCGAGCCGCACTTCGGAGACTGGAATCGGGAAGTCGGTCGAGCGCAGTACGCGTTCGAAGCGGTCGCGGAAGCCCGCCGGCGCCGCCGTGCCGCCGCTGATGGCTAGCGGGATGGCGCGGTCGAGCTTGGGCAGACGGCCGATGCCGCGAATGGCTTCGGCGATCGCGTCCACCAGGCTGCGGATCATGTCGTCGTAGTAGATGTTCAGCGCGTGGTAGATGCGGTCCGGCTGCGAGCCGTTGAAGTGGAATCCGGTTTCCTTCAACGTCCGTACGCGCGTGGCCACTTCGCCGGTGGCGTGCGCGACGTTCAGGTCGATGAAATCGCCGGCCTTGGGCATGGAGAAGCTGAATACCGGCGCGGCCATGTATGCCAGGCAAACGTTGGAACAGCCGCCGCCGCAACTAACGCCGATGCCGGTGCAGTTGGCGTCGATCAGTTCCGAATACACCACCGCCAAACCTTCCGGAATGGCGTGCGCCGCGTAGCCGAGCGAAGTGATGGCTTCTTTCACGGCCGCCTCATGATAGGTGAGCGAACCGTTCATTCCGTGGCCCTGTCCCGGCACGCTGAAGTAGACCTTCGCGCCCTTGCGCTTGGCGGGGCCCAGCATCGCGCTCAATACTTCGCGCAGCACCACCAGACTCTGCGGCTCGTCGGGATTGATGTACCCGCGCGCCATCGGCCGGCGCGTTTCGGTGCGGAACAGATCCGCCATCTTTTCGGATTCCTTGCCGTAGACGACGATCTCCTGCCCGATGACCGTATGCGGGATGTGTTCCTTGTCCAGGGCCGTCCGGGTCAAGTTAGTGAGCGGGAGTGTGACGAACGCGTTCAACTCGGATTGAAATTTGTACTCCTTGCCGGATTGGCGCGCCACCACGATGCGGCTGGTGCCGACATCCAGGCCATATGCCGAGGCCGGTTCCTTGGTTGGCTCGGGCGCCGTCTGCACTTCCATTTGCTCGTCGGACATAGACTTGCCTCCACTGCACACTACGCAAGAATAAAAAACGATTCACAGATATAGTGCGCGCCCGGGCGGGGAAGTCTCACCCGTTTTGGTGAAGGGGTATGCCTGGAGAGAGGCTCAGCGGTGGCCGAAATACATCAACCAGCCAATCCCGAATAACGCTACTAGGAAATAGCCGAAGCAGTACAGGCCGTAACGCAAACGCTCGCGGTCGTTACGCTTGGTGACTACACCCAGCACGATGGAGGTGAAGACGGCGAACAACAACGCGGCTTCCATATGCGAGAGCGCGATCTTGGGCATTAGTCTTTCCTCCCCACCGCGATTTCAAACGCGTCCACCATGGCCAGCACGTTCAGCAGGCCGGCGCCCACCAGGAACTTGGTGCCGTAGTCGTGGACCATGCCGGGCACATCGCCCTGCGAATACCCCATCCAGACCGCCAGGAAATAGGGGATGCCGGTGAGCATGTCGCCGAGAAACCCGCCGCAGTAAATGATGGTGGTGAGCAGGTCGCCGGTTTGCGGTTGGAAGAAAGCGCCGCGTGAGCTGAGGCCCAACACGAACATCGAAAGCACCGAAAACAGCAGCAGCAGCCCGCGTCCGCGTTTGCGTAAATAGATGTGTCCGCCGCCGGGGATCAGCCAGGCAATAGCCACGGCCGGCACCCAGACGTTCAGCGGAGGCAGGGGCTCTTTCCGCTTCTTTTCTTCCGTTTCCGCCATGTGTTCTCCGATTTTATCATGCGCGCCATGCGCCCAGCCGCTTCCGCCGCCGAGTCAATGGCACAATGAACAGGTGGAACGGATTCGACTAGTCCCGGTTCTCGCGCTCGCACTCGTGCTTTCGGCCGCCGTCCACCAAATGAATGGACGAAGCGGCGCCGCCAATGTTCCGCCGATTCTGGATGCGTGGCAGTATCCGGAAGCCGCCTCGAACCTGGACCGTGTGCCGGTGCGCGTGCGTATTCAGGCCCCTTCCGGCATCGGCAAGGCCATTCTGCACTACACCTACGGCAATGAAGTGGGATTGCGCGACGAACAGCCCACGGTTACCGGCGACACATACGAGTTTCACATCGCGCCGCCGGGCGTGGCCTTTCTTGGCGTCGTACGCTTCGCGGTGGAGGCGTTCGATCGCGGCTCGCCGCCCAACCGCGCGTTGAGCGTGTGGCGTACGATCAAGCTCTCGGTGCGGGACCAAGCCCGCGAGCGCGATGGGGTCATTCGTCTGACCAACGCAGGCGTGGAGATCGAGGGCGCGACGGCGGGCGCGAGTGCCCGCGCCGAACTTACGCCGTGGCTGCCCGAGGGGATCAGCGAGCCCAAGGCCGGCATCGGCAAGTACTGGCGCGTGCAAGGCGGCGCGGCGGGCGTCCGGCTCGCCGTGCACTATGCGAGCGAAGCAGGCTGGCGGTTGATTGAAAACACCCTCTCGCTTGCCTATTGGGATGGACGCGTGTGGGTGCGCGCCAAGTCCCAACTGGACACCACGCGGCGGCGCATCACGGCTCCGCTGGCCAAGGCTGAGTACTGGACGATTCAAGGTGAAGATCGCGTCGCGTGGCGCGCCGATGGCCGCGAAACTGGTCCGGCGCTCGACGATGTGAACGGCGACGGCAAGCTGGAAGTGCTCACGGTGTTGTATCAACCCGGCGAGTTGCTCAGCGCGCGCGGCGAACCGCTCAAGCGCTTCGAGATGGACGCTCCGTACCGGCCCGTGAAGAACTCCTCGTCGCCCGCGGTGGCGCGTTTTGCGCCCGGCGGCACGCCCACGCTGCTGTTCGGCGCGCCCAGCGGATTTGTGTACGCGTTCGCACCGGATGGAACGCGTCTGTGGCGTACCGAGGTGGGCGGCGAAGTGTTGGGCGGACCGTCGGTAGGGCGGCTGCTGGCGGGCGGCGCGCTGGCCATCGCGGCGGCTTGGGAAGGCGGTGTGAGCGTGATCGCGCCGGACGGCAAACTCGTCTGGCAGCAGCGCCTGCGCGTCCCGCCGCGCACTTACGCGGTGGTGTTAGATCTCGATGGCGATGGCGAAGACGAAGTGGTGGTGAACGCGGCGGACGAGATCGTCGCCCTGCGCGGCGCGACGGGCCAGATTCTGTGGCGCTTCCGCGCGCCCGGCCACCAGTTTACGGTTCCGGCCGGAGGCGAATTCGTGCGCGGCGGCAAGCCGAGGCTGGTGTTCGGCGATGAGCAGGGCGCGGTCTACGCCATCGACGAGCGCGGCGGTCTGCTGTGGCGTCAGGAACGCATCTACGGGCCGCGCGAAGTGCCCGACCCGATCGAGCATTATCAGGGCATAGCCGAAACCGCGCTCGCCGATCTGGAAGCCAGCGGCGAGCGGCAGGTGATCGTTTCGACGCGCTCGGGCGAAACCGTGTCGCTGAGCGCGCGCGGCGAGCGTTTGTGGCGCTTCACCAGCTACGAACGCAAAGTGGGCATCAGTTACGGCGGCGGCGCCTATCTGGGGTTCGCCGATCTGGACCAGGACGGGCGGCTGGATGTGGTTCTATCGCAACAGGATTCCTACATCTACGTGGTGGGCGCCGGCGGCGCGCTCAAGTGGATGTTTCTGGCGCGGTTCTGGTATCACTCGCCGCCGGCCATCGCGGACTTGGAAGGCAGCGGCGAACTGAACGTGCTATTCAGCGCGCCGGAGGAAGGCGGCCTGTGGGCTTTGCGCAGCGGTGCGCGAGGCGCGTCGAAGCGTGCGCCGTGGCCCATGGCGCGAGGGAATCTCGGCCGCACCAATTGCGCGGCCTGGCAGTAACAGCGTGGATATCATGGATAAATACCTCATCATTTTCCTGCTTTTTGTTTGCGGCGCGGCGGCGGCGCCCCCGCCGCAATTTGAAGCGCGCGTGATCGCCGATGACTTGAAGTACGGCTATCAGCTCACCGCCGTGGACGTGAACCACGACTCGAAGCTGGATCTGATCGCGGTGGACGAAGCCGCGACGGAACTGGCCTGGTACGAAAACCCCGGCTGGCAGCGGCACGTCATCGCAACCGGCTTGAAGCGCATGATTAACCTGGCCTGTTACGACATCGACGGCGATGGCGTGCCGGAGATTTTTCTGGCGCATCACTTCGAGACGCGGCCGGACCGCAGCCAGGGAATCTTGGTGCTGCTTGAGCATCGCGGCGATCCGCGCGGCATGTGGTCGATGAAGGAAATCGACCGCTTGCGGACGGCGCATCGCGTGCGTTGGGCCGACATTGATGGGACGGGCAAGAAGGTACTGGTGGCTGCGCCCATGGTGGGTATGAAAGGCATCGCGCCGGACTACAACGACAATGTCCCCATCTACCTCTACCGGCCGGGTGCGTGGAAGCGGGAGCTGATCAGCGAAGACGCTCGCGGCATTCTCCACAGCATCTATCCGTTCGATTGGGATGGCAATGGAAAGCAGGTGCTGTTGACGGCGAGTTTCCGGGGAATCCGCGTCCTGCGCCTGGCGCCGGGCGGGGTCTGGCGTGCCGAGGAGTTGACCAAGGGCGATCCATCGCCGTGTCCGAAGTGCGGATCGAGCGAAATCGTGGTGGGCCGTCTGGGAAAGCGCCGGATTCTGGTGGCGATTGAACCCTGGCACGGCAACCAGGTGGTAGTGTATCGCCGCCAGGGGAAATCGTGGAGAAGGCAGGTGCTCGACGACACGCTCTCCAACGGGCACGCGCTGGCGGTGGGCGACCTGAACGGCGATGGCCGCGACGAGATTGTCGCCGGATTCCGCGGTAAGGGCCATAAACTCTATCTCTACACGGCCAAGGACAAGGGCGGACGCGAGTGGACGCGCCACGTGCTCGACGACGGCGGGATCGCCGCGGCGGATTGCCGAATTGCGGATTTCGCTGATGATGAACGGCTGGATATCGCTTGCGTTGGCGCCGGCACACGGAATATTAAACTATACAAGATCAATAAGATTCGTGGTTCTCGCGAAATTAAGTGAGAGATTCGCGGGCTTTGCGGACACCTCTTCTTCAGGTGCGGGCTAAGGGAGCACCGGCCCGCGCGAGTTGTTATTTGACGTTTTAAATCTGGTTCTGGGGAAGCAGGAGTTGCATTTGCATGACAATCCGCACCAAACTCTTATCGATCTCGACGGCTGGAATTGCGCTCGTGTCGTTGGCGACCATTGCGGCCTCATACTACGCCATCCATAAGGAACTCGGCCGCCGCACAGCCGACGAACTGAACTCGAAACGATACGCACTCGAAACTGAGGTCAGCACGACACGAGACAACATGGCCGCCGTGGCAACACTAGCGGCAACTCACCCGGCGCTGGTCAGGATGGTGGCTCAGAAAGACAGTGAGAACCTCGCGAAGATGCTGCACGAACTGCTGTCATCTACCGGCTACCATGTGGCCACGGTTTCAGACAGTCAGGGGATGGTGGTTGCCCGCGGCCACTCCAAAAGGCGTGGAGACAGTGTCACCAATCAGCAGAACGTTGTTAAAGCGCTACGAGGCATGGCGTCGGCGGGTTTCGAGCAGGGAACCGAGGCCGGGTTTTCGTTGCGCGCGGGGCAACCAATTCGCGAGGGTGACCGCATTATCGGTTGTTTGACGTTGGGGTTTGATTTTGCCAAGAGCGAGTTGGTGGATCGCTTCAAGAAAGCTCACAACGTGGAAGCTACGCTGTTTCTAGGCGATACGCGTGTCGCCACCACGATCGTGAAAGAGGGTAAACGCGCGACCGGTACCAAGATGCAGGACCCGAAGGTCATCGAAACAGTTCTGCAAAGCGGCAACGTGTACCACGCCGAAACCGAGATCCTCGGGCAGCCGCACGACACGGTCTACTGGCCCGCAAAGGACGCCGACGGCAAGATTACCGGGATGTTCTTTGTCGGTATGAGCCGCGACGTCCTCAACAACACGACGCGCGAGGCGACTACCACCGTGGGCTTGGTGGCGGTCATCGTGGCGCTGTCGATGGCTTTTATCGTTTCGGTCGTGCTGGGTGCAACCTGCCGGCGTCTCACTGTGCTGCAACAGGTGGCGGACTCCATCGCCCTGGGCGATTGCGACAGCGCGTCGCACATGCTGGCGGCGATGGGGCAACGCTGAGCGATTACGCGTTCGCGGCGGCGTGAAAAGCGGCGGCGATCTTCTCGATAGCCTCGTCGCTGAGCACCGGCGGGATCGACAGCATGCTGGATCGCTCGACCAGGTCGTCGAGCACGGGCAGCGCGCCCTTGGTGTAGCTGTAATCGGCGGCGAAAGCGTTCAGCGGATCATTCCACGGACGGCCCGACGCCGAATTGGACGTCTTCCCAACCAGGCTGCCGTTGTTGTAGTACATGTGCATGCCCCAATTGGTCATGGGGATGTTGTTCATGCCGAGCGGCCCCGTGCACACGCCCGCGGCGCGCGTCGCTTCCACCATGCGCAGGCAGGTTTCACGGTCTTTCCAGGTCATGATGAGGAACGGACCGCTGTCGCCGGCCGGATCCAGAATGCGGCGGAACTTCATGCCGGGGATGCCTTCCAGTTTCGCGCGGAGGCTCCACTTGGCGCGGCGCATGTCGCCGGTGATGCGTCCCAGTTTCTTGTGCTGCGCGTAAAGCACTGCGGCGGTCAGCTCCGAGCAGCGCGCGCCCTGGCCCCACAGGTGGAATTCGGGATCGGTTATATCCAGACGGCCTTCCTCGGTGCGCGGGTAGCCCAGATCGTGGAACGCCCAGGCGCGGCGGTTCAGCTTCAGATCGTCGCAGACCACCATGCCGCCTTCGCCCGCGGTCATGTTCTTGTTGAGCTGGAAACTGAAGATGGCCATGTCGCCGAAGCTGCCCACCGGCTTGCCGTTGAGGCTGGCGCCGTTGGCCTGCGCGCAATCTTCCACCAGGTAGAGTTTCTTTTCGCGGCAGATTTCGGCGATCTTATCCACGGCGCCAGGTGCGCCGCTCATGTGCACCAGCAGCACAGCGCGCGAGTGCGGACCGATCTTGCGCTTCAGATCTTCCGGGTCCATGCAGAACGTGTCGTCAATGTCGACCAGGCGTGGAATGGCGCCCGCGCGCACCACGGCGGCAATGCAGGAGACCCACAGGTAGCCGGGTAGCAGAACTTCATCGCCGGGGCCCACACCGATGGCGCCCATGGCAATGCCGAGCGCGGCTGTGCCGCTGCTGACCGCCAGGGCATACTTGCGGCCCAAGCGCGCGGCGAAATCCTGTTCGAGCTTCTTCGCGTACTTCTGAAGATCGGGCCCATAGAAGCGGAACAAGCTGCGGGAATCGAGAACGTCCTTCACCGCCGCGTATTCTTCTTCACCGAAATAATAAGTGCCGGGCCATTCGTAGGGGATGAGTGGAGTCTGATCGGACATGCAAACCTCATCTACTAAATTAGCATCCCGAGCCGGATTTTCCACGTATGGAACCGGTTACCGTTCGCTTTGCAGTTCGGCCAAACGGGCGAGCGAATCCAGATCGAAGTTCTTGTACAGATCCCGGCAGAACATGTCGGGCGCGTCCTCGAACTTCACCGGACGCTCCAGGAGTTCGCCGAGGCTGCGCAGCCCGTCGTGGACGGCGATTTCGGAAAACAGCTTAGGGGCGAGCGCCCCGGCCACCAGCGCGATCAGTTGCGAGCGCATGCCGGTGGCTTCAATGCGGATCGTTTGAGCGCCGCTGCCTCGCTGGAACGAGCGCGCGGCGGCGATGATTTGCGCGGCCTCGATGCCGATGGGGCGGTCGCCCGCTGCTGCGAGCATCAGGCCGTAGAGCCAGCGTCCATCGTACTGCTTGGAGGCGCGGCGGGGCGCGGCATCGCCGGTGAATAGCGGGTCCAAGGCCAGCACGTTTTCGCCGCGATTGACGCGGTCGGCCACAACCTCGGCCGAGTGCGCGCGTCCCTTGTCGTTCAGCACGATAGTGGCGGTCTTCGATGGCGGCAGTTCATAGGCCGATACCCACGTCGCAGTGGCGGAAAGGCCGTTGGTCATCTGCAAACGGTAGCTGCGCGTTTCGATGCCCTTCGCCTTGCTGTTCGCGAGCAGCCAGCCATGACCGAGCGAGATGGGCTTGTAGCGCACGATGTCAGCCAACGCGGCGCGCCGCGTTTCGGCCGGTCCGGTAGGACGTTGAATGGATCCCGCGATCTTGCGCGCTAGGCCCAGCATGGTCAACTGTCCGTCGCCCAAGCCGATCTTCAATTCGTCGTAGGACTTCACTTCGCCGCCCACGGGCGTCTCACGATCCCAGGCCGGTAAGCCGAAGCTCTTGGCAATAAAACGATACGACGCCTCGCGGTTGTCGAGTTGGTAGTTGTGATCGCCTGGGTCCATGTTCTCGTGCCAGGCGAACGCGCCGTCCGCGCCCGGATAGAGCGAAAATACCGGAGCCACCTTGTAGTACAGTTCTGGCTTCACCATCGGTCCGATGAAACAGCAACTGTCCTGTGCGTTGTAGATGAGGAGCGTGGGCTTCGGAGCGCGCATGGCGGTGAGATGCGTGAAGTCGGCATAGACGAACAGGTCGCTCGCCTGCTGTTCGTTGTCGCCAATGTCCATGAAGCGTTCCAGGCGCGACACCATGGGCGAATAACCGGCCACGGGAATAGCCACGCGAACGCGTTCGTCCAGACCACTCAGAGTCACCGTCTGCCATCCGCCGCCCGACAGGCCCGTGACGCCCAGCCGCTCGGGATCCACGTTCGGATGCGAGGCCAGATAATCGAGGCCCTTGCGCATGGCCAGATAGAAAAGGCCCACGCCGGTGGTGCCGGCAAGATCCATGTGCGCGGCGAAGGTGTGCGCGTTGTGCGGGTCCGCAAGTTCACCCTGATTGATCCACTCCAGGTTCAACGCATAGATGCCGTGCAGCGCCTGGTTGATGCAGCGCTTCTGTTTGTATTCAACGGCCTTGCCCAGCGCGCCCACGTGTCCGTTCACGTTGACGATGCCGGGGGCTTTCGCGCCGGCCTTGGTGGGCTCGTAGAGGATGGCCACCGAGCGGAAACCCGGCACCACCTCGTAGCGCAACTTACGCATACGGTAGCCCGGCGCCGTATAGAACACGCCTAGGTCTTCAAACTTCGCCGGCGCATTGCGCCATTCGGCGGGCCATCCGTGGAAGATGACGTTGTCGAGAACCTGCTTGCGCCGCTGCGCGGCTTCCTCGGTCCACTGTTCCGGCTTTGCCGGCACGGTGAGCGGCGGCACCTTGGCCATCAAGTAATCGGCGAGCGGCTGCACGGCTGCTTCCGGCGTCAGCAACTCCTTTTCGAGCATCGGCTGGATGGCGCGAGTTTCCACCTGCGCAAAGGCGAGGATCGGAAGCAGAAGAACGGCGAGCAACAGCATTCGAAACATAGTCACTCCTGGAATTTCGGGGACAGGCTACGTTGGTACGAAACTCTGGCCGGAGTTTCGTACCAACGTAGCCTGTCCCCGAAACTAGCTAGGCTTTCATGAGGTGCTCGATGACGTACATCTCGAGCAGTTCGTAGTTACGATCCGCGATGCACTTGGCCTGGAAGGCATAGTCGAACTTCCGGGCTTTCTCTTCGAGCAGCTTGAAGATCTTCAGGCTATTGCGCAGGTGCTGATAGGAATCGGCCACCTTCTGCGTGCGCATGGCCTTGACGTCCAAGCCGACGTATTCGCCCTTGGAGCCGTAGTTGTTCTCCACCAGCACGCGCACCTGGTTGAAGGCCTGGCGCAGATTCTCGACGCCGAAGGTCTTGTCCTGATCGTACTTCAGGCCGTTCTGGTCGTTGAGGTGCACGCTCCAGAGCTTGCCGAACGACAGCGCGAAAGCGATTTCGATGGCCGGGTCGAGGCCGGCGAGAATGGCGTGCGCGCTTTCGAGCAACCCGCCGACGCGGTTCGAGTCCACCGTGCGATACGACAACCCCATCACGTGGCCGAGCGTGGGGCAGAAGCTGCGGTCGATCGGCTCATTGGGCTTGGGCTCGATCAGCACGCGGATCTTCTTGTCGTATTCAAGAATGCGATTGATACCTTCGACCAGGCGGTTGACGCCTTCCACCGGATTCTTGCTTTCGAAGCAGAGTGTGCCTTCACGCGCCAGCCACAACACGATCTTGTCGGCGCCCAGTTCGTTGGCGATGTCGACGCTGCGCAGGCCGCGCCAGATGGCGAAGTCGCGTTCCTTGGGATCGTTGGCCGAAAAGCCGCCGTCGATGGTGCGGGGATCTTCCCACAACCGCGGCGCCACGAATTCGGCGGCCATGCCGTGGTCGTCCAGAATCTTGCGCACCTGGCGTGCTTCGGCGCGGATCTGGGCCTCGGTCATCTCGTTCATCTTCGGCACGGCGTCGTCGTCGTGGAATTGCACGGCGGAGAAACCGATTTCCTTGAAGTTCTTGACCTTCTCGGCGAAGGCGATCGAGGGACGCACCTCGGGACCGAACGCGTCGCGGCCCTCGTGAACGTTCCAGGGGCCCACGGAAAAGCGGAATTGACTCATTTGGTTTTCCTCGAACAGATTATGTCACAGCCGCGCGGAGCGCGCCGCGCCTCACGCGTGATACAGACAACGCACAAAGGTGTAAACCACGGGCATGGAGAACAGGCTGCTATCGACTCGGTCGAGCCAGCCGCCATGGCCGGGCAGCAGCGCGCTGGAGTCCTTCACCTTGGCGCCGCGTTTGATGGCGGATTCAGCCAGGTCGCCGATCTGTCCGGCGATGTTAGCCACGAGCGCAATGAGGCCAGCGGCCCACGGCGCGACCGCCGGAATGAAATACGGCAGGTAGAACGCACCGAACACAACCGAAGCCACAGCCGAGGCCGCGGCGCCTTCCCACGTCTTCTTCGGGCTCACCACAGGAGCCATCTTGTGCCGTCCGAGCGATCGACCCACGTAATAGGCAGCGGTATCGCCGATCCAGTTCAAGCCCAATGTGAACATCAGCCAGTGCGGATTGATGCCGCGCAGCAGCGCGCCGAACTTCCAGCATCCGAAGATGTAGACCACGCCGAACACGAGCGCCGAGGCGCGCAGCAGGCCTTTCGCGAGATCACCACCCAGGGAGGCGATCGTCAACGCCAGCAGCCCCGCGGCCACCACGACGGCCAGTTCGTGCGCCGGCACCAGCAGTAGCAACAGTCCCGCGCCGTAGGCCAGAGGACCGGGATTCGGAATGCCGTACTGCTCGACAATGCTCGAGTATTCGTACTGGCACAACAGCGCCACGATGGACAGCACGGCCAGGAATACCAGCGGATGCCCCCACAATACGGCGTAAAGAATGACGGGGATCAGCAGGACGGCGCTCAGCAGCCGCTTCATCGAGTCACGACGCCAAGCGCCGGCTGCGCGGGCCGGTCCGAATCACTCTCGTTTCCGGCGGGACTCAGGCCGCCGAAACGCCGGTCGCGCCGCTGATAGTCCAGGATGGCTTTCAGCAGCTCGGTGCGTGTGAAATCGGGCCAGAGAGTTTCAGTGATGTAGAGTTCGGCGTAAGCGATCTGCCAAAGTAGAAAATTGCTGATACGTAGTTCGCCGGAAGTGCGGATGAGCAAATCCGGATCCGGCGCGCCGGCCGTATAGAGCCGCTTCGAAATGTCGTCTTCGTTGATCGAGAGCCTTTCGAGTGTGCCTTGCGTGCGTGCTTCGGCCAGTACCGCGTTCACGGCGTCCACCACCTCGGCGCGTCCGCCGTAGTTGATGGCCAGATTGACTTGCAGCCCGTTGTTGGCGGCCGTGGCCTCCACACCCTCGCGCAATTCCTGCTGCACGCGTTCGGGAAGCCCATCGATCCTGCCGATGGCCACCAGACGAATGTTGTTGCGCAGCAATTGTGGAAGTTCCTTCGAAAGGTAGAGGCGCAGCAGACGCCACAGCGTATCCACTTCCGTGCGCGGGCGCTTCCAGTTCTCCAGCGAAAACGCGTACAGCGTCAGGTACTTTACGCCCAGCCGCGCGCAGGTCTCCACCGTCTGGCGCACCGGCTCGACGCCGGCTTTGTGGCCGGCCACCCTCGGCAGATTCCGTTGCTTCGCCCAGCGGCCGTTGCCATCCATGATGACAGCGACGTGAGCGGGCAAGCGCTGAGGATCCAGCGATCGGGCAAGCGTCCAATCTGCACTAGCCGGCTTCAGGATTTCAAAAAGTGCTTCCATCCGGGCAAGACTTAATGTTACACCGCCGCGCTTTGTGCGGGCTACTCCGGCGTTCTATGCTGAACCTGATGCGCATGCACATTGTTCGTTCGAGTCTCTGGCTGCTACTGCCTTTCGCGTCGATGGCGGCGCCTGCACACATCGCCGTCGAGTGGGCCGCGGCCACACCGAAAGCCACCGTGACCGCCACCGGCGCCACCGTTTCCGCAATCAAGGAAATCCCGGGGCGCGCAAGGATCGAGTTCATGGTTTCCGATGCCGGGCCCAGCTTTGGCGAGGGCGCCGCGATCGTGACCGTGTCGCCGTCTGGCGGGCAGGCCTTCAGCTTTTTCGCGCGGGATGTGCGCCGCGCCTCGCCCATCTGGATTCCAGCTTACGAAGTGGCGATTACCGAAGCGAGCGATGCGCGCGGGTATCGCGAGATTGCCGAAGCGATCCGCGCGCGCGGTGCGCAGACCAAACTGGGCGCCATCGAGAATGCGGCGGAAGCGTCCTGGAACAGCGCGGCGGCAAAATCCCGCGATGTGAAAGTGCAAACGTGGCTCGGGCTGAGCCGCGATATACGCATCTTCAGCATCAACGAACGGCTGGACACGATTCAGACGCGTCTGCACGGGCAGAACGTCAGAATTCCCGACGAGAAGTCACCGCCAGTGACCTTTGGATTTCTGGCCGGGCGCGGTTGGGGAGCGTCGGATCACATCGTGCGCCGCCTGGAAGACGGTGTGCTGCCGATCCTGCACGGCGAGTTGCGCGACGACGAGATCACCTACGCCTACACCACCTTTGTCAGCCTGGAGACGACGCCGCTTACGGCCGGCACCGTGCGCGGCACGCACTATCTGGTGGCCGACGGCTACGGCGCCGGACACATGTTCACGAGATCGCAGCAGGCCGAATTCGACCGTCTGCGCACGGGTGAACTCGAGCAGCCCGAAGAGACTGTGCTCTACCTGCGCGTGCGCGCGGTGAACACAGCCGCGGTGCCGCGCTACGCTTTCTTCCGCAACCCCTTCTCTGAGCGGCAGCCGAAAGGTATGTGGGGCTTCGATCCGGCGAACGGTTTCGGCACGCTTGCGGGCGGCAGGGTGTATTTCACCGCGAAGCTGAACGGCGCGCCCGTGCGGTCGCGCGAGTTGGCGATCCTTCTGCAGCCCGGTGAGGCCGCCACGCTCGAAGTAGCGATTCCGCATCGGCCCATTCCAGTGGAACGCGCGCTGCGTCTGCGCGAGCAGAGCTTCGACGCGCGCCACGCCGAATGCCGCGCCTATTGGCTGAAAAAGTTGGAAGCCGCGGCGAAGGTGCGCGTGCCGGAAACACGCTTCAACGAGATGATTCGCGCCGGGTTGCTGCACCTGGATCTGGTCAACTACGGGCTCGAACCTGACGGCACGCTTACGCCCACCATCGGCGTCTACGCGCCCATCGGCTCGGAAAGTTCGCCCATCATTCAGTTCATGGACTCGATGGGTTGGCATGAAGAGGCGCGCCGCTCGCTCACCTACTTTCTGGACAAGCAGCACGAAGACGGCTTCATGCAGAACTTCGGCGGCTACATGCTGGAAACCGGCGCCGCGTTGTGGTCGATGGGCGAGCACTATCGCTACACGCGCGACCAGGCCTGGGTGCGTTCGATCGCGCCGAAGCTCATCAAGGCGTGCGAGTACATGCAGCGTTGGCGCGCGCGCAACTTGCGCGAGGACCTGCGCGGCAAAGGCTACGGCATGCAGGAGGGTAAGACCGCGGACCCCGAGGATCCCTTCCGCAGCTTCATGCTGAACGGATACTCCTACCTGGGCTTCCAGCGCGTGGGCGAGATGCTGGCCGGCATCGATCCGCGAGAGTCGGCGCGCTGGATGAAAGAAGCCGCTGAAATGAAGCGCGACATCCGCGCCGCGCTGTTTGAGGCCATGGGGCGCTCGCCGGTTGTACCGCTCGCCGACGGCACCTGGTGTCCGACGGTTCCGCCGTGGGTCGAGTATCGCGGGCCGTTGTCGCTCTACGCCGATGGTGGCGACTGGTACACGCACGGTTCCATGGTCAGCCGCGACTCGCTGCTCGGGCCGC
>CAZDIZ010000049.1:15697-27464 GCA_964505625.1 uncultured Solibacteraceae bacterium
AGGCCGTACCAGTCGTCTGTGTTTGTGCTGACGTAATGTGCGATCAGACTGCCGTCAAAGGTGTCGTTTTGGGTGAGCGAAAGGCCTTGGTACGGGTAGAGTCCGGTGGTCGCGTTGGGTAGAGACGTGTCCGTCCCGGCGACTTGCAGGGTCCAACCGTCGCCAGCCGTCAAAGAGATGCCAGCCGATGAGAAGTCGAAATAGAGCGTCTCGTTCCCGCCGTTATAGTGCACGGTGCGCGTTGCAGCCGAGGTCCCGCCGATCAGCACATCCACCACCACGTCCTGGGCAATCGTGGGACCAAGCGTGGAGAAGAACAGGTCGAAACCCAGCAGGTTTCCCGTCAGGCCGCTGGTGAAGTCTTCCCGCCATTGAACGTTCTGGTTGAGCACTCCAACCACGTTCGATGCCGCAGTGTTTTGTTGATCGATTATGGTTCCCGCGGCGGCGGTCGCGCATAGGGCCAGGAACCACAGCACACATCTCATCATGTTTCTCAATGGATCTCCTTGTTGATTCGTAACCCCCGAGGGCCAACGAACTGGGGCATACGTACAATCGAACTCACGTGCGGATACGGCGCCATACTAACATCGTTCGGATAAGAGAGACCATAGGCAATTAACCTGAGACGCCCGCGGGTGGCGATTGCCGGAATCGCGCGGCCGCGCACGCTGACGGACACGCCGCGGGCGCTATGCTGGACCACACTGGCGTGAGATACTGGCGGCTGGCGCGGATGAATGTGCTGCCTCGCGGTCGGCCCAAGAAAGAAGAGGCAAAGCAGGCGGATCAGCGTGACGGCCGAGGAAACCTGTTCGCGAGCGGAGACTGAAATCGGAGATTATACTCACAAATGCGTATGTCCCCTTTTCTCCCTGCGTGTCTACTGCTGACAGCTCTGCTCGTGGCGGCGCCACCGCCACCTCGCAGGCTTGGCGCGTTCGCGAACTGCAGGGGGCAGGCCTACGGTATCGACACAGACTCACGCCCGTGGCGTCTGCCTGGCGTAGCGTGGGCGAACGCTTACTCCGAAGGTAGGGCTCGAGCTTCCGATGGGAAAAGGGAGGGGTATCTCGATTCTACGGGAGTGTGGCGAATCTTTCCTGCGTTCGAAAGCGTGTATCCATGCAGCGAAGGGCTTTGTGCGGTCTGCCAAGACGCGAACAAACGAGAGGCTAAGGCTCGTTGCGGTTACGTGGATTTAAACGGGAATCCTTCTATCGATTTCATCTACGAGAAGGTCAGTCCGTTCGAATCCGGTTACGCGTTGACGAGACAAGGTTCCGAAACCGTGGTCATTACGAAAACCGGATCAGCTATCTTTCGCTTTCCCGGGCATTGCGGCTCCGGCGGTCTGCCGGGGATCGTCAGGTGCGAGACAGTCAAAGGCGCGTCGTTTGTGGACGTGAAGACGGGGAAGATCGTGCTAGGTCCGTTCCAGCGCGCCGTCCCTTTCGAGTCGGGAGTCTCGGCTGTTGTGCCGTTGGGAAGCAGCAAGTGGGTTATCGTTGATGCACAAGGTCGCCCCGTTTCAGAAAAGACATTCGAGAAGTTCGGACGATTCTCAGAGGGTTTCGGCGTAGCGTGGGCTGACGGCCTATGCGGATATGTCTCCACTTCAGGTGACTTTATGATCCCGCCAAAGTACTTCTCCTGTGAGGACTTCAGCGGCGGCTTGGCACTCGTGCGCGGCACTCAGGGGTTGCAGTTCATCGGGCGAACAGGGACAGTCGCGATCTCAGGTCCTTTTCGCGATGCACGGTCCTTCGATCGAGGCTATGCTTGGACCATCCCCGCTGGCATGATGCCAGCCGGAGTGCCTGGTTCGCTCGATTGGTGGTTCACTTTGATCGATAAAGAAGGCCGAACCGTGTTTACATGCGACGATACATTCCGAGTCGTGACGCCGAAAAGATAGCCGCGGCGGGCGAGCGGCCTGATACGAGTGGGTAGCGATTTCCGCCTAGGCGGTGGTGGGATTCTGGATCAAGAGACAAGCAGCGGACATAGCCGTGTAGTGTCATCGAGCAGGACGCGTCGACCGCGCTGGCGCGGACAAGTCGTAATAAATCGTTCAGCCTGAACGATTTTTGTGCGATTTCTTAGGCCCAGTCGTAGCCGTCTCGGCGCAGGAGTTCGTTGGCAGCTTCGGGGCCTTCCGATCCCGCCGGGTAGAAACTCAAGGGGGCTAGCGGGTGCTCCCAGGCCTTCAGCACGGGCTCGACAATGCTCCAGCCCGCTTCGATCATGCTTCCGCTCTTGAACAGACTTGCGTCGCCCACCATCGCGTCGTAGAGCAGCGTTTCGTAACCGGTGCGGCTTTCGCGGCCGAAGTAGTCGCGATAACAGAAACGCATCTCGACGGGGCGCACAGTTACCGCCGGGCCCGGTACCTTCGCGGCGAATTCCAGTGAAATGCTCTCCTCCGGCTGTATGCGAATCCGCAAACGGTTCGCCGAAGGCAGCGTCACCGACGCGTGGCGGAACAAGGTGAGCGGCGCTTTCCGGAATTGAACGACGACTTCGGTTTTGCGCGCGGCCAGCCGCTTGCCGGTGCGGAGATAGAACGGCACTCCCGCCCAACGCCAGTTGTCCACCGCCAGCTTCATGGCGACGTAGGTTTCGGTCGACGAATCCGGGACCACTCGCGGCTCTTGCCGGTACGCCGCTCCGGCGCTCCCGGCTTCGTACTGCGCGCGCACGGTGCATAGCCCGCAGTCCTTGGTCCCCAGCTGCGGGACGGCCGCGAAAACCTTCAACTGCTCGCTGTGCAGAGCCGGCGGCGAAAAGGAACTGGGCGGTTCCATGGCGGTCAAGGTCAGCAATTGCAGCAAGTGGTTGGGCACCATGTCCCGTAGCGCGCCGGTGCGATCGTAATAGCCGCCGCGCAGCTCCACCCCGACGGTTTCCGCCACGGTGATTTGCACGTGCTCGATGTAGCGCCGGTTCCAGATGGGTTCGAAGATGCCGTTGGCGAAGCGCAACACCAGGATGTTCTGGACCGTCTCCTTGCCCAGGTAGTGATCGATGCGATAGATCTGCTCTTCGCCCGCGACCTTGGCGAGCCCCGCGTTGAGCGCGCGCGCCGAATCCAGATCGTAGCCGAAGGGCTTCTCGACGACGACGCGCCGCCACCGGCCGCCCTCTTGTTGCAGCAAGCCCGCGCTCGCCAGACGATTCGTTACATCGAGGAAATACTCCGGCGCCGTCGCAAGGTAGAAAAGATAGTTGCCGGCGGTGCCCTGGGTCCGGTCGATCTCCGCGAGTTTCTCCGCCAGTCGCGCGTACCCGTCCTGGTCGGAGAAATCGGCCTGAACGTAATGGAGCCGCGGAGCCAGCGGGTCTCCAGTGAACCGCTCTCTGAACTGCTGTTCGCTGAGTGCCTGCCGGGCGACGCCGACGACGGCGAACTGTTCCGGCAGCAGGCCGGCACTTTCGAGATTGCGGAGCGAAGGTAATAGCAGACGTTTGGTAAGATCGCCGGCCGCGCCGAAAATGACCAGCGCGCAAGGTCCGGCGGCTTTCGGCGTGGAATCGCCGCTGCCCGTGACGTCCATATATTGATTCCAACATAGCGCCGCCTGTCGCAGCACGCCGCCGGTATATACTAACGGCAACGCCATCGTCGTGATCGGCGAAAAGGGAGTCCGAATATGAGGGAAGACGGAAACAGTAGGAGAGCGTTCTTGAAGGCTGCTTCGGTGGCTGCGGCGGCGGCGCCGCTGGCGTCGCAAGCCGTTGCCAAGCCGGGAGCGAAGATCCTCAACTACAACCCCAAGATGGGTTACCGCCCGCTTGGCAAGACCGGGTTCATGATCTCCGAAATCGCGCTGGGAGGGCACGGCGCCGCCAAAGGCGAGGACCCTGTCCAGAACCGCCGCGCGGTGCTCGAACGCGCCGTCGAGCTGGGCATGAACTACGTCGACAACAACATCGTCGAGGAGTGCGACCTCTACGGCAAGGCCATGGCCGGTTCCAAGTCGGCCGGCCGCGACAAGTGGTTCATCGGGTTCGCGTCCTGGCCCGAGAAGCTCACCGAAGAGTACGAAGCGCAGCTCAATCCCGCCACCATGATGCGGACCATCGAGGACCGTCTGCGCGGTTACAACACCGACATGCTGGACATGTGGCGGCCGGTGGGAGCGACCTGGGGCAAGGGCCAGACCAACATCTCCACGCTTCTGATGGTGACGCCCAAGGCACTGGACATGGTGGTGGAAGTGTTCGAAAAAGCCAAGAAGCAGGGCAAGGTTCGGTTCCTGGGTATCTCGGCGCACAATCCCAAAGTGTTCCGCCGTGTGCTCGAGGACTACCCGCAGTTTAAGGTAATCATCTTCCCGTACCTTTTTCTGACCAAGGAACTCGACGGCGACAGCCTGTTGAAGCTGGCCGCGAAAAAACACGTCGGCGTTATCGGCCTCAAGCCCTTCGGCGCGGGCACCACGTTCAACCTGAAGCCCCGCCAGATCACCGGTCGCGTGGACCCGCGCGCGCCTATCTTGCTGCGCGAGATGCTGCGGGAAAAGCGCGTCGCCTCGGTCATCCCGGGTGTGAACTTCCCCGAGCAGCTCGCGGAAAACGTGAAGGGCTCTTACGAAAAACACAGCGCGAACGCCGCCGAACACGAACGCGTGCTGGCGAGTTGCCGCGCCAACTTCCACGCGAACCTGACTCCCGATTATCAATGGCTGCATCGTTGGGAAGAGGTCTAGCGATGACGGCACGAATACGGACGCTTCTGGCCGCGGCGCTGCTGTTCGCCACCTGCGCGGCTGCCGCGGACTGGCCCTTCTTCGCCTTCTGCATGGACACGCACGACGCGAAGAAACGGACTTTGCGCGAGCAGGCGGAAATGCTCCGCGAATTGGGCTACGCGGGTGCGGGCCACCTGTGGGTGCCCGGCATCGCCGAACGCCTGGCCACGCTGGATGCGGCCGGCCTGCGGTTGTTCCAGGTCTATCTAACGTTGAACATCAGCCCCGGCGCCAAGGAGCCTTACGATGCCAGGCTGAAAGACGCGCTGCCGCTGCTCAAGAACCGCGACGTGATGCTGGCGTTTCTGGTGACCGGCGGCAAGCCTTCCGATGAGACCGGCGACGCGCGCGCCGTGGCGCTGATCGGCGAGATCGCCGACATGGCCCGTCCATACGGTGTGCGAGTGATCCTTTATCCACACGTCAACAATTGGTTGGAGCGCGTCGAGGACGGCGTCCGCCTGGCGCGGAAACTCGATCGGCCCAACGTCGGCGTCATGTTCAATCTCTGCCACTGGCTGAAGCTGGACGACGAATCCAAGCTCAAGCCATTGCTCCAGTCCGCGCTGCCGTACCTGATGGCGGTGAGCATCAACGGTACCGACACGGGTGCGGAAATCAGATCCGGTAAAGGCAACTGGATTCAGCCTCTGGATAGCGGCTCGTTCCAAGTCGCCAACGTTCTTCGAGTTCTTCGGGACTTGGGCTACCGTGGTCCCATCGGACTGCAATGCTACGGCCTCCCCGGCGATGCGCGCGACCACTTGGCCCGATCCCGCGCTGCCTGGCGCAAGCTGCGCGATGGTCTGTAGGGCAGCCGCCCACGACACTAATATTCGGATCGCAGCAGGTCGAAGTAGATGTGCAGGCCGCGCAGGAAACCTTCGACCGGGATGCGCTCGGTGTCGCTGTGCATGCTGCTGAAGGTCTCCAGGTCGACCTCCACGGGTAGCAGGCCGTAGGCCGCGACGCCTTTGCGGCGGAACTTTGCCGAGTCGGTGCTGTAGGGCACCAGGATGGGCGTGACCACCGCGTCCGGATGGTGTTTCAGGATGGCCTTGCGAATGGCTTGGAACAACGGTGTTGTGTGTGAGCTTACTCCCGCGTCCACCGGATCCGACAGCATTTCCACGCTCACGCGCGGGTCGTTGATGCGCGCTTTCATTTCCGAGACGAACTCGGCGGCGTTCACACCCGGCAGCAGGCGGCAATCCAACGTGGCTTCGCTCGATGACGGGATCACGTTCACCTTGGGCGGCGTGCCCACACCGGCCGCCAGCGTGGTCAACGAAGCCGTGTTACGGCGGATGGCCGACGTGAATTTGTTCCGCGCCGCCGTGCCGATGGCTCGCATCATTTCTTCGACGACCGGGTGCTGACGCGCGGGAGGCGGTATAGCGCGTGCCTTTTCAATCGCTGTCAGCAGGATGTCGTTGGCGTTGTCCGGAATCGGCTGCGAGCCATGGGCCGCGGTCCCGCGCGCGCGCAGGCGCAGCCACACCGGTTGCTTTTCGCCCACCGCCACGCCGAACACCAACTTGCCGTCGGCGAAAACCTGGCGCGAGCCGAAGCCGCCTTCGTCGAGCAGGTACTCGGCATCGACTTCGCCGAATTGGTTGTCGATCATCCACTGCGCGCCTTGAGTGCCGTTGGTCTCTTCATCGGACGTGGCCAGAAAGACGATGTCGCGCGGTGGAACGATGCCGTTCTGCTTCAGCGCCGCGAGTGCCAACAACTGCTGCACGCCGATGCACTTCATGTCGAACGCGCCGCGTCCCCACAAATAGCCGTCGCGGATCACGCCGCCGAACGGGTCCACCTTCCACGCCTTCTTGTCCACCGGCACCACGTCCATGTGGTTCATCAATACCAGCGGCTTCTTCGAACGGTCGCGGCCAGCCAGGCGCGCCACCAGATTGGTTTGCCCGGTGGGTCCGCTCGTGTAAGTCTTGGCCTCGATGCCGCGCGCTTCAAGTTCTTTCTTGAGCAAAGCCGCGGCTTCGCGCGTATCGGCCGGTGGGTTAACGCTGGCCACGCGCACGTAGCGCTGCAACAGGTCGACGGCTTCCCGATCGATTCGCGCCCAGTCCGGTTCACCGGCCGCCAGAGCGCCGGCACACAACAAAACGATGAATGGCCTCATTTTTCGAATTCCGGTACGTTCGAGAGTGTGGGCGAGATGCCGGCCGCGCGATACGCTTCAATCAGCGCGCCGGCCGCGGGACCGTACTCGGGTGGTCCGCAGCGGTTGCCCGGTTCGGAATCCACCAGCGCGATGTAGCATTCCCGCAGCATGGCCGAACGGAAGACGCCTCCGATGTAAGCGACGCGCGCTTCCTCGCCCGGCGCGAAGAGTTGTTTGCGCACCGCGCCGGCCAGCCGGGCCAGTTCTCCGGCGGCCACTTCGATGATCTCCAGCGCCGCCGCGTCGCCCGACTGCGCCGCCTGGTCCACCAGCTTCGAAAACGCGGCGACGCGCGGGCGCGGATACTCGGTGGTGTAGAAGCGATGCAGCAGATCGTTGGCGTCGTTTGCGCCGGTGGCTTCCAGCAGCATCGAGTGAAGCGCGGTTTGAGGCCCCCAGCCTTCTTCAAAGCGCAGGGCTGCTTGCAGCGCGCGGCGCGCCAAGTCGAACCCGCTGCCGCTGTCGCCGAAGACGTAGCCCCAGCCTCCGGCACGCGCTGTGCGCCCTTCGGCGTTGCGGCCGTAAGCGATCGAACCGGTGCCGGAAATGGTGATGATGCCGGGCGCGCCGCCGGTGGCGCCGCTTAGCGCGATCAACGCATCAGTGGTGACGCTCATGCGCCCGGTGCGCAGCATGCCGGCCAGAATCTCTTCCTTATCCGCCGGACCGCCGCTGAAGCCCAGGCAGGCTGAAGCGAATTCGATCCGTTCGTAATCCTCGCCGGCCGCGCGCGCCGCCGCCGAAACGCATTCGCCGATGGTGCGCACGAATTTGGCGCGCCCTTCGGCGGCACCCACGTGATTGCACGGCCCGCCACGGCCCGCGCCAAGCACGCGTCCCTCGCGATCACCGATTAACGCCGTGGTGGAAGACTGTCCGCCGTCCACGCCCAGATAATATTCGCTCACGCGCGCATCGCCTCCTTCTTCCGTTCCCACCATGCGATGGCCAGCGTCAACAGCACGCTCAACAGGCTCGACACGGCGCCGGCCGCAAGCCACGACGAACGGTAGCGCATCTCGATACGATGCCGTCCGGCCGGAACCACCACGCCGCGCAGAGTCGTGTAAGCCGCGTGCAACTCGACCGGCGCGCCGTCCAACGTGGCGCGCCATCCGGGGAAGTAATTCTCGCTTGCCACCACCATGCCCTTGCACGCCATGTTGGCATCGATGACGACATGATTCAAGCCCCGCTCAACCATGCGTGCGTCGTCCGGCGCGGCGCAGACCTCCATTTGCGGCGGAGACGCCGTAACAAACGTCTTGTGCGCGAGATCAAAGCTTGCGTCCGCGATGACGTGACGCACGTTGGCTTCGTGATCCGGAATCTGCATGGCCTCGTGCACGGTCCACACACGCGGGAACGCTCCGGGGTTCTCGTACACCTTCACGCCGCTTGCGCCGCTATACACCTCGCGCTGATCCGGCAGATCCGGTTTCCTGCGCAGCGAGAAGCGATTGCCGAACAGCATGCGCGTGCGCGGATGATACAAGTCGAAACGCAGGAAGCTCTCGGGCAGCCCCGTCACATAGCCCGAGCAAGTGTCGATGCCGTGCCAATCGCCATAGTTGAACGGGATCTGGTCGCCGTCAACATCCACGCGGAAGAAGCCCGGCTGGCGGCGCAGAAACGCCAGGATGTCTTTGTCTTCACTCAATTGCCGCACGAAGACCGAACGATGCGCTTCTTCACGATGCGCGAAAGCGAAGCCGCTGGTGTTGCCCATCTCGACCAGCGCCAGCAGCACTACGCACGCGCCCACGCCGCCGCGTGCCTTGGGCATGCCCAACAAGGCGGCCGTCGCCAGCGCGAAAAAACCCGCCAGGCACACGCGCTCCTCGATGTCGAAAGACAACTTCCGCGCCGTGAGAATTCCCAAAAAGCCGAGCAGAATCGCCAGGCCGGCAATCACCAATCCTAAACGCACGCGCCCCAGCCATGCGCGGTTGCGCCGCAGTCCCAATGCGTCCAGTCCATATGCCGCCAGCACCGCCGCGCCCAGGTTGAACACCGCCATTGCCATTGAAGGGCTGCGCGCTTTCTCAACCAACGGGACCACGGCGTAGAGCACACCGTGCACCACGCTGTTTGGGCCCAACGCGATCAATACGGCGAGCGCTGCTACACCGGTGAACAGGCGCACGCGCGGGTGCCGCCAACTTGCTCCGATGGCCAGAACCGCCAGCGAAATGACTGCGAAGCCCAGGTGCGGATTGGTATTGCGGTACACACCCGGCACCACCACGCCGAGCAAGGTTGAAGGCGGCGTCGAGTAATCGCGATGCATGGTGTAAGGCACCGGATCGCGCCATCCAAGCGACGGGCCATTCGACACCAGGCGCCGCGCCAGCCTCCCGTATTCGAAGGCGGGCATCGTTTGCAGTCCGCCGGCGAGCACCATCATCGCACCGCTCAACGCGGCCAGCCGCAGGCAGTGCAGGTCGAAGCGGCCTCGCCGGAAAATCTGCGTCAGCCACACCATCGCGGCCGCCAGCGTGAAAAACAGTGGCACCTGGTGATGTCCGGCGAGCCAGCATAGCCCCAGGAACAAGCCGGACAGCGCGGCGCTGGTCCAGGGCCTTTGCCCGCGCACCGCGCGCAGCAGGAATAGAAAAGCGAGCGGCGCCCAGATGATGCCATTCAAGATGTGAGGCCAATCGATGGCGGCCACCGCGCCGCCCAATCCGAACGCCGCTCCCGCGAGAATCGACGCGGACTGGCTACGCTTCAGGTTGCGGCAGAGCGCGTAGCAGGAAAGCGCGGCGATCAGGTGCTGGATGACAAAGTACCAGTGCAGATATCCCACGCGCGGGTAGCCATCGCGAAGAGGCATCAGAAATAGCAGCCAGTTCAGCGGACACGCCGCGCCCGGCGACAGCTGCCCGATCATGGATTGGCCGCCGAACAAGAACGGGTCCCACGCCGGGAACACGCCCTGCTGCCAGGCGCGCGCCTGCACGGCGAACCACGGCATGGTCTGATAGACCAGGTCGGGACTCTCCAGCCAACTGAACTGCTTGGTTAGAACCAATTTCCAGTAGAAGCCCACCACGATCAGCACGAGCAGCGCGGGGTAGACCAGCGCGCGCGCACTGCGCTTGATCCAGTTCATTTCTCACCGCCGATGCTGTTCGCGCAGGAAGTTCGGATCGTCCATCGCCGGGCCTGGCACCGGGTCCAGCGGGTCCTTGGCCTTTTGCGGATCGAACAGCAGAGGATTGATGGGCACGGCACGGTAAGGTGTGAAGTCGGGCTCATCCGTAAAACAGTGTGCCAGATCCGAAGCTGCCGCGTCGTAAAGGTTCAACGGCGGAATCCCCAGAATGCGGAACGCGGTTTTGAGCAGCCCGGGAAAACTCGAATTCACATGCGAGACGTAGTTCTTCTTGGCGTACGGGCCGAGGGCCAGAAACACCGTGCGGTGCGAGTCCACGTGATCGACACCGCCTTGCGCGTCGTCTTCGGTGACCAGCACGGCCATTTCGCGCCACCACGGCGTCTTTGACAGGAACTCGATGATGCGCCCCAGCGCGTAGTCGTTGTCGGCGACGTAGGACGAGTTGAACGGATAGCCGTCTTCGGGGCGGGCCTTGGCGATGTGGTCGTTCGGCAGATGTATGAACAGCAGACGTGGAAACTCCGCGCCGCCCTTGATGTACTTCTCTTCGATCTCGCGGATGAACTGCGTGGCGCGGTACTGATCGGGAATGTTGGTGTTGTACTGCGGATAGTCGCGCGCGGTGTTGCGGTAGAGCGGGTCCGGCATGGGCACGTTGGTGACGTAGCGCGCGCCGGTGGGCTTTTCGCCAGGGTCTTCGAAAACACCGGCCAGCTCGAACCCTTCGCCGTAATTGCGGAACGTGATCCCGTGCCGTTCCAGGTGATGCCACAACGCGCCGGCTTCCAGTTGCTCTTCCGGATGCACGCTCGAGTTCGATTCCGGGAAGAAGAGCCGTCCCGGCGCCGTGGTGGGGAAGCGGAAGTTCTTCTGCCCGCTGGCCATCACCGTGCTCTGCGTCCACGCGTTCGGATAGGAGCCCACAATCCAGTGGTGCCCATCGACGCTCACTTCGCTGTCGGCGTAGAAATTGTCACTGAAAGCCCAACGCGCCGCCATTTCATGATGATTCGGCGTGACGTTCACATTGCGCAGCGACGTGCGGCTGCGGAAGCCGCCGCGCGGCGAACTCACCATGGCGTAACGGCTGAAGCGCGCCAGCATCGGCGCGGAATTCACTGTGCCGTTCGAGGCGCTTTCGATATCGCCGAACACTTCGTCGAAGGTGCGGTTTTCCTTGACGATGATCACCACGCGCCGCAGTTGCTTTGGCAGCGGCTTCGCCTGGGTTTCAAGCGGTACGAACCCGTTCAACTCGAGCACGCGCGCGGTGTGCGTTTCCAGGTCTTCGAGCGACGGCATCGGATAGATCGACACCGTACCGCGCCGCATTTCGGCCTGGAAACTGCGCTCCCGCGCCGCGTAGAGTGTGGCGTTCGGGCCCGTGCCGTGGCCCTTGGCGTTGCTCACATATACTGTGCCGCGGTCCGCCACCACGCGCGTCGGAAACCAACCCGCCGGCATGTGGCCGATGTGCTTCAGGCGCTTCACATCGATGACACCCACGGCGTTGATGCCGGCTTCGGCCACCAGCAGCCACCCGTTCTTTTCGTCGTACCCCAGCCCAATGGGCAGCACGCCGCGATATTGCTCCAGGCCTGGGATGCGGATGGGAATGTCGGCGATTTTGCGTCCGGCCGCCGGATCAATCACGCTGATCGAATCGTTGTGGCCGTTGGAAACATAAACCCGCCCGCCCACTTC
>CAZDIZ010000049.1:27564-31920 GCA_964505625.1 uncultured Solibacteraceae bacterium
CGCGCGCGGTCCAGCGCCAGATCGCCCGTGTAGCTGTCGCGGAAGTCGCCCTGATTCAGATCAATGACCTGATCCACCCGGCCTTCGGGCAGGCGCACCAAGCGCACGCGGCCCGAGTTGCCTTCCGACGCCCACACGCTATGATCGTCGGCGAAGGCCAGGCCCATGAAAACACTGCGCCAGTCGTCTTCCGCCGCTTCCTGTGTGCCGTTCTGCGGCGCCACGGTTTGCCGGATCTCCCAGCGCGGTCCACTGCGGACCAGTGCGGTGAGTGAATAACGATTGGGGCCGCCGTCAGCGGTCACCACCATGCGCGCGTTGGCGCTCACGGCGAGGCCGAAGGGACCGGGGCCGGTGGCATATTGCAGGCCGAGCGGCGCGATCATGCGACCGCCGGGTAGGATGCTGTCGGCGCCGGGGCGACGCGCCGCCGTTCGTGTACCCGCCGGCGCGGCATACTCGGCGCCCGAAGCCGCGGCAAGACTCAGGAGAAAAGCTAGAACCAACATGTGAGGCAACTAGCTTTATACCGTGTTAAGGCTGTAAAGGCAACCCGAAGGCGCCTACCCGCGCGGCGTCAGGAAGCCGGGCGGCAGAATCCGGGTAATGTCGTTGTAAAGCACGAAGGCCATCACCACCATCAGGAAGACGAAGCCTAGCTTGAAGACGGTTTCTTTCACCTGCAGGCTCATGTCTTTGCGCATGATCATTTCGATCAGCAGCATCAGGACCACGCCGCCGTCCATGATGGGGATCGGCAACAGATTGATGACGGCCAGGTTCAGGCTCACCATGGCCATCAGGCCAATGAAGGCAAACGGACCTTCGCGCGCCGCCTCACCCGACAGTTGCGCAATGCCGATGGGGCCGTGGACGCTCTTGGCTGACACCCGCCGTTCGACCAAGCCGCGCAGGAACTGGTAGATCAGCGTGGCGCCTTTCACGTTGTAGCGAGCCGACTCGACGAAAGCTTGCGGCAGCGCGAGTTGCGTGTAAACCACGCGGTCCTCGAAGAAGGCACCGATCATCCACCGTCCGGTGCCGTCCATATCTGAAAACACCGGTTGCACCTGCGCCGCCTGCTTGCGGCCTTCGCGGTCAAATTCGATCTGCACCGGCTTGCCGCCGCTTGAACGTATGACTTCCTGGAGTTTGAAGCGCGAACGGATGGCGACACCGTTGATGGCCAGCATCCGGTCGCCGCGCTGCAAGCCGGCTTGCTGCGCCGGCATGCCCGGTGAGACGCTGGCGATCTGGATCTCGCTTTGATCCGCCCATCCTGCAAAGCCCATGCCGAATTTCTCGTCCAGCACCGGCGTAACATTGGTTTCAATGCGCTTGCCGCCGCGGTCGACCGCTACGTGGAAAGTCCGATTGGCGCCCGCGATTTCGCGCATCACGATGGCTTCCCAGGTCGGACGCACCAGTTCGTCGAACTGCACGATGATGTCGCCTTCCCGAATGCCCGCCTTGGCGGCGGCCGAGTCCGGAAGCACGTTGCCGACCAGCGCCGGAGCGTTCGGATCCGACGGCTTCGGATACCGCACCATGAACAGCCCGGTCACCAGCGCCAGCGCCAGCACCACGTTCATGGCCGGTCCCGCAATCGCGATAATCAGCCGCTGCCAGCGCGGTTTGTTCAGGAACCCGCGCGGATCGTCTGTGGACTCGCCCGGCTGCTCGCCGGCCATCTTGACGTAACCACCGAATAATATGGCTGAGAAACGAAAATCGGTTTCGCCCCTGCGGAAGCCGAACAGCCGCGGCCCAAACCCAAAGCTGAACGTCTCCACGTGGACATCGAAAAACCTTGCTGCCCAGTAGTGGCCCAACTCGTGGATCATGATCATGACACCGATCAGAACCAGCAGCCACCACAGGTTTTCAAGTATCAACATATAAAGTCTCAGTTTGTCTTTACCAACACGCGGCCTTTAGAGCCCGCGCGCACTCGCTCACCGACAATCTCGCGCGCCTGGCGGCGGGATTCCCGGTCCACTTCCATGCACTCTGGCAACGTACTTGGTTCCGACGCCGGCAAGCGGTTGAGCGTTTCCTCTACTACCACGGCGATGTCGGTAAAGCCGATTTCGCCGCGCAGAAAACACTCGACAGCTATCTCATCGGCCGCATTCAGCGTGCAAGTAGCTGAACCGCCAGTGCGTTGCGCTTGATATGACAACCCTAACAGCGGGAACTTCTCCCCGTCCGGGGCTTCGAAATCCCAATGTCTGGCCTCGGTCCAATCCAACCGCGGCACCGGCGCCGCGCCCCGCGCCGGGTACGTCAGCGCGTACTGGATCGGCATACGCATGTCGGTCGCGGAAACCTGTGCGATGACACTGCCGTCGACGTACTCCACCATGGCGTGCACGGACGACTGCGGGTGGACCACCACGTCCACCTCCTGCGGCTTCAAGCCGAACAGCCAGCAGGCCTCGATCACCTCAAAGCCCTTATTCATCATAGTGGCCGAATCGATGGTAATCCTCTGGCCCATCTTCCATGTTGGATGATTCAGAGCCTCGGCCGGCGTCACCGTTGCAAGGCGTTCCTTGGGGGTTTTGCGGAACGGGCCGCCAGAAGCGGTCAGAATCAGCCGGGTCACGTCGTCGCGCCGCCCGGCCCTGAGGCACTGGTGCGCGCCGTTGTGCTCGCTGTCCACCGGGATGATATCGGTGCCGGAAACGCGGGCAGCGTCCGTCACCAGCTTGCCGCTGGCAACCATAACTTCTTTGTTTGCAAGCCCTAAGGCTTTGCCGCGACGGACCGCTTCGTAGGTGGCCTCCAGGCCCGCCACGCCGACAATAGCCGACATGACGAAATCCACTTCCGGCGCGATGGCTGCGGCCAAACGCGCTTCGGCGCCCGCAGCCAACTCCGGCCAGCGCGACTTGTCCAGTCCACTCGCCGTGAGCTTCTCTACAAGATTCCGTAGTGCGTTATCGTCCGCGACAACAACCACTTGCGGGCTGAATTGGGCAATCTGCGCCGACAGTAGCTCGACGTTGGTTCCCGCCACTAGGGCGTACACGCGGTACAGGTCGCGGTGGCGTCCGACCACGTCTAAGGTGCTGGTTCCGATGGACCCGGTTGAGCCAAGGATGGTGAGAGTCTTCATCTCAAAAGCCAAATGCCAGAATACCACCAACCCACGTTGCTGTTGTGTGGACAAAACTCATTCCGGCTTTCTCTCTGCTCTTGGGAATCCTCTCTTTCAGGGGCGCCGGGGAGGATTGCTTCAGGGGTCTTTTATGAGGTTAGTCTCGCTTTGGTGGGAGTTGCCTCCCCGGCTTAATTCCAATTCTAGTATATGACTTTTAGAATTGCAACAAAAATCTGTATTATTTTTTGCCGGACTTCACCTCAACGCCCGCGATGTCTTCTAAGACTTTGATTGTAGAGCAAATATCGTCGTCGCCGTAGCCTTTCGCCAAGGCCGCCCGGAACATCTGCTGAGTCAGTCCGGTCAACGGAAGCGGCACATCCAGCTCAAATCCGGAATCTAACATCAGGCCGATGTCCTTGTGCATCCACCGTACGGAGAAGTTCGTGGCGAAATCGCGGCGAAAGACGTAAGGTGCCTTGAAGCTGACCAGTCCGGAGCGCGCGGCGCTATTAGAAATGATATCCAGCATCAGGTCCATGTCCAGGCCCGCCTTAGCGGCCAGAATGAAGCCTTCGTTGAACGCCTGCAGCAGGTTACAAAGGAGCAGGTTCTGCGTCAGCTTGGCCTGTAGCCCCAGGCCCGCCTTGCCGCAGTAGTAAAGCTGCTTGCCCATGGGCTCGAAGTAGGCGCGGACGCGTTCGAAGACGTCCTTGTCGCCGCCTACCATAAAGGTGAGCGTGCCGCCTTCGGCGCCGGGCTTCGATCCAGTGCAGGGGGCGTCCAGGAAGTGTATGCCCTTGGCGGCGAGCTTCTCTCCGATGGCGCGGCTGCGGCTGGGGCTGATCGTACTGGCGTCGGCCACGACCGTGCCCGGTTGGGCTCCTTCGACGATGCCGTTCTCGCCTAGGATCACCTGTTCGGACATGTCCGTGTCGCCCACGCACAGGAAGATGCACTCGGACTGCGCGGCCACTTCGCGCGGCGTCGCGCACGCTGTACCGCCTTCGGCCTTCGCCAGTTCGGCCGCCTTCGATGCCGTGTGCGACCAAACCGCCACGCTATGTCCGGCACGCATCAGGTTGCGGGCCATCGGGTAGCCCATGATGCCCAATCCAAGGAATCCAAGTTTCGCCATGTTGTTTCCGCGACCTCCGCTGAAACCGCAATTGTACGACGTGGGTGCGGTGTGCGACAATCCGAGTACATTTCTCACGCGTTATGCCTGCCAGCGTACTTGTCACCAAACG
>CAZDIZ010000049.1:32020-34571 GCA_964505625.1 uncultured Solibacteraceae bacterium
CTGACCGAGACCACTGCGGACCTGGCGTTCACGCTGCTGATGTCCGCGGCGCGGCGCATTGTGGAAGCGCACAAGTTCGTACACAGCGGGTTGTGGAAACGCTGGACCATCGATCTGCTGGCCGGCCAGGACATACACCACCGCACGCTAGGCATCTTCGGCATGGGGCGCATCGGCCAGGCGATGGCGCGGCGCGGGCGCGGCTTTTCGATGCGCGTGCTCTATCACGACAGCGTGCGTGCCGCCGCCGAGCTGGAGCGCGAACTCTCACTGGAATTCGTGGATCGCGAAACGCTTTTACGCGAATCCGACTTCGTCAGCCTGCACGTGCCGCTCACGGCGGAAACGCGCGGACTTATCGGGCGGCGCGAGTTGGAGATGATGAAGCCCACCGCCATCCTGATTAATACAGCGCGCGGTCCGGTAGTGGATGAAGCCGCGCTGGCCGAAGCGCTACGCGACAAGCGCATCGCCGGGGCGGGGCTGGATGTTTTCGAGCGCGAACCTCAAGTGCATCCGCTACTGCTCGAATTGGAAAACGTCGTTCTGGCGCCTCACATCGCCAGCGCTTCGGTTGCGACCCGGCTACGAATGTCGACGATGGTGGCCGAGAATGTGATCGCGGCTCTGACGGGCGAGCGCCCGCCGAACCTGGTCAACACGGAGTTGTGGCGTTGACTCCACGCGCGGTGAGGAATCGCAACACCAGCAAATCGGACGGTTGATAGCTGGCGTGCGAAAGCACTCCGGCTTCTTCCTCTCCGTTGAGAATGTGATCTCGCACGAGGCTTCTAAGCCTCTCAATCGAAATGCCCAGCACCTCGGCGGCTTCCGCCTCCGTGTACTGAGCTTTGGCTGGTCTTGTCGCGATCATCATGACGGCGGCCCTTTCCGGCTTCATTTGAATTCTATGAGTTCCCGGTAGTGAACCCAATCGGGGAGAGTCCCTAGTTACCTTATGCGTATGGCCTGACAAACTTTAACGTTGCGCGTACCATTACGAACCTCAGTAGAGTCCCAACAAAACCGAAGCGCGAGCGCTACTGGCGCGGTTGCGCGTGTTTGTCAGATAGTACTTTCGTTTTGCACTCTTCACCTATCAGTGCGGCCGTATTCGAGCACCCAAGCGGGCGGCTGCGGTTCGATGCGGCCGTCGACTTTCACGCCTAGTTCCTTGGCCCAACGGTAGCCCCACATGGGGCCATACGGAGTTAGGAGCTTGTTGAAAAATGGCTTTCCAGCGGCGCTCAGCCTCTTTTCGTAACTCTATGCCAGCCTGAAGACGGCGCCGGCGCGGGGCCGCAAGGCCCCGTGCCCGGCCGCTTTGACGCGGCCAAGAGCGCCTTTGCTGCGCTCACGCACACTGCTCCCGCAACTTCGGGATGCGGAGGAGATTGAACGCCGCGCAACTGAACACGAACAGCCAATCCACCTTTGCCAGCCCTCGTAGTTTCACCTTCTTCAGGGGCCCGATTTGCTTCAGCCATCCGAACGGCTTCTCGACCAGCCATCGTTTGCTCAGGCTGGTCTCATATCCGGGATGATGGGTTGTCCGCCCGTCGATCGCGCTCCTCCGATTCGCCGTGTTCTGCGTGACATGCGGCGTGACCCGTAACTCTCTGACTGTGGAGACGAAATCTTTCGTGTCGTATGCCCTGTCCGCGCCTACCGTGATGCGTCCGCCACACCGCTTACGAACACTATCCAACAACAGCAGCGCCGCGTCACGTTCCGCCATGCCGTCGGCCTGCGTCGTCATCGCCGCCGCGATCAGCCCGTTGCGATTTTCCACCAGCACGTACCCCAAATAGCTCAGCTTCGCCTCTTGTCCGTAGGACTTCTTATACAGCCGCGCTTCCGGGTCGGTCTTCGACTCGTGCGTCTCGTTGGTGCGCTTCTCTCCGTGGAAGTTCCCGCCCGCGCCGCTTCCCAGCTTGTCGTTGTCGTCCTTGCGTTGAAAGCTCCGGTGGCTCGCCCAAGCTTCGATTAGCGTCCCGTCCACCGTGAAGTGCTCGTCGCTCATCAAGCCCTCCGCCCGCGCCTTCACTTTCGCAAAGAACTGCTGCGCCACTTCTTGGTTCAGCAGCCGATCGCGGTTCTTGCTGAAGACCGCGTGATTCCACACCGGCTCGTCGATCTCCAGACCGACGAACCAGCGGAACAACAGGTTGTAGTCAAGCTGTTCCATCAGCAGCCGCTCGCTGCGCACGGAGTAGAACACCTGCAGCAGCAGCGCCCGGAACAACCGCTCCGGCGGAATCGACGGGCGGCCAGCTTTGGCATACATGCCGTCGAAGTCCTTCGACATCTCGGCCAGTACGGAGTCGGCCAATTTGCGGACGCCCCGCAGCGGGTGAGTCCCTGGAATCCGGTCTTCCAGGGACACGTAGCTGAACATTCCCTCTTGCAGTTGATCGTCGTTGCCGCGCATGCTGAAAAGACGATCAGAACATCCAACAGGTGTCCTGCTTCGGATGCTTTTTCAACAAGCTCCTAAGCAAGATGGCGAGGATTTTCGGGTCGGTGTTGGTGGCCCACTGCGCGAAGAGAA
>CAZDIZ010000050.1:0-4082 GCA_964505625.1 uncultured Solibacteraceae bacterium
GGTGGCGGGCAACAACATGGAGAGCGACGTTTGGCGGCTGGAGAAAGTGCGGTAGGACGGAGTCGGTGCAGGTCTTTCGGCTCAGGGAGCGTGTCAGTGCTATGTAGCTGCTGCGCTACCCGCGCGAGATGTCGGCTTCGGGAGTGGCAGCAGCATTGTCGCCCAGAATGCCGCCAGGCAGGCGACTAGAGCTAGGGGAATCCCAAACAGCACCGCGTCGAAGAGGATCGAAATGCCGGCACCGGCCTCTTCCGCGAAGACGTTTGGCCCGCACACTGATTCGAGACGTCGTGTGAAGAACTGCATCACTGCGACGAACACACCCACGCCCGACACTATTGCGGCAACCAGACTCAGGGTGAAGCGGAGTACGGAACGCACCACTTCCGCATAATAACAGAACACCGGGCGCACCACGCCAATCAGCTATAATTCAAACGGAGGGTAGTGCCATGCAGACGCGGGTGTTTATTTCCCACGCACAATCCGACGCGGAGTATGCACGGCGCTTAGCCCAATCTCTGGAAGCGCAGTCCGTACGCACATGGCTGAGTGAGCGCGACCTAGGGGAGGGCGAATCGATTGGGGAAGCCGTGGGGCGCGCGTTGCGCGAGAGTGGGGCCGTGATCTTCATCATCAGTCCCCAAGCCGCTCCCGAACAGTGGCAGCGTTACGAGTGGAGCATGGCAATCGAGTCGGCATGGTCCGACCCGCAAGGAAAGAAGTTGATTCCGGTGCTACTCGGTGAGGCAATTGCTCCTCCTTTTCTAGAACATCGCCGTCATTTCATTCGAATCCAAGCCCCGCAAGGCGGGTGGGACAATGCGGCGCGCCAAGTGGTTGAGATCCTGAAACAGGATTCGGCTTCTGATGAGGAGATCGAAACGGACTCAGCCGGTGCATCGGACCGCTGGATAGCCCGCCTGAACGAACTACAGCAGTGGACGAATACTCTTCGAACGAAAGGTTCTTCGTTCTGAAACGTGGGCGGACAGTTTTGCAGCGGACTTGACGAATATGGACGTCCCGGCTTCGTTGTGGATGCGACGAAGTCTGTCTTCGTGAATTGTCCGTTCGACCGCGCGTATGTCCCGTTGTTGGATGCCATCATCTTCAGCATCGTTTGCTGTGGGTTCATTCCGCGAAGTGCTGTGGAGACTGGCAGCGTTTCAACACCGCGGCTTGATCGAATCACCGGCGCCTTGTTCTCATCTAAATACTCAATTCACGACCTCTCCCGATGCCGAGGTGAGGGTGACCAGAACATGGCTCGTTTCAATATGCCGCTTGAGCTTGGCATGGCAATCGCACTGAAGCTCTTGCATGCCGAACGGGGTGAGGAACACGACTGGCTTCTTCTGGTTCCGGAAGGACACGAGTACGTACGATTTGTCTCAGATCTGGCTGGAGTGGACCCCAAGCGACACAATGCGACTGTCGAGGGCATCGTGCCCAGGGTTTTGTCTTGGTTGCACACACTCCCCGAGGCGGAGCGGAAACTGACGCCATTGAAGGTTCTGGGTGCCATGCCGCGATTTGAGACTGAGAAGGCGCGACTAAGAGCTGAATGGCGCGAATCGGAAATTCCATGGACCGATCTTGTTCAAGCAGCGATCAACGTTGCCCGATGCCTCTAGCGACTTGATGACTTGCGCGCTTAGAGTCCTCAGTATGTGCTTCGCGCTGCACATCGGCGTCGCGGCGGCGCAGGATACGAGTTGCCTTTCCGTAGATTCGACTAAAGTCGACCCGGACCGCTTTGGGTTTTCGATGCGGTTGACGAACCGTTGCGGCAAGGCGGTGACCGCTTACGACGTGGCAGCGACGGCGGGTTTCAACGATGGCAGCACGGCGGAGTACGAGTCCATGCGTCAGGATTATCTGCCTTCGCTGGCACTCGACAAGGATTGCATCCAGCCGGATGCGGTGCGTGCGACGCCGTTTTGGGGCATCCCTCGTTCGCAGGCCGACATCGACAACGCGATCCAGTTGGTCGAAGTCAGGCCGCGCATCCGGTTCATCGTGTTTCTCGATCGAACCGCGGTGGGCGAGGAGCAGGGAATCGAACAGCTCTTTGCGTCGCGACAGCGTGAGTTGAAGGAACTGCGGCACGCGAAGGCCGTTGGAAAGACACCGCAGCGGGTGCTGGACGAACTCAGAAGCAAAGCGGAGTGGAAGGCTATAACGAACGAGGCCGCGGGGGAGCGTTTCGAAAGCTATCTGAACGCTCTGATCACCGCGGCCTCGACACACTCAGTCCGGGCGCGTTAGCTAACTCGTCTTCAGCCGCAGGTGGAAGCTCTTGGGCCGGGTCAGGTACTGATAGCCCAGGTGCGAGAGCGTGCAACCGTGGCCGCTATCTTTGATGCCGACCCAGGCCAGCTCCGGATCCAGGTAGTCGCAGCGGTTCACGTAGACCGTGCCGGCGTTAGTTCGAGCAGCGAGCGCCTCGCCGCGCGCGATGTCTTCGGTCCAGATCGACGCCGTCAGCCCGTAAGGGCTGTCGTTCATCAGCCGCACGGCTTCGTCTTCGCTATCCACCGGCACGATGCCGATCAGCGGGCCGAAGGTCTCTTCCATCATCACGCTCATCGTGTGGTCCACGTTCACCAGCACCGTGGGCTGGAAGAAGTTGCCGGGACCAGCGATGCGCTTGCCGCCGGTGAGCACCTTGGCGCCCCGGCTCACCGCGTCCTTCACTTGGAATTCCATGAACTCGACGGCTTTGGCTTGTGCCAGCGGTCCCAGCCCGATGCCTTCCTGCTCGGGATTGCCCACCTTGTATTTCTCGACTTCGGCAACATAAGCGTCGATGAAGCGCTGGTAGATGGAGCGGACGACGTAAACGCGCTCAACCGCGCAGCAGCTCTGCCCGGTGTTATAGAACGCGCCGTCGACAGTGTTTTCCATGGCGTACTGGAAGTTGGCGTCTTCGGCGACAAAGGCTGGGTCTTTGCCGCCCAATTCGAGGCCCATGTCGATGAGCTTGGCTGAAGCAGCCTGATACACCTGGCGTCCGCCTTCCACCGATCCGGTGAAGGAGATGAAATCGACGGCGCGCTGATCGATGAGCTTGCTGATGGTCGCGTGGCCGACGTGAATCGAGGCCACCAGATCCTTGGGCAGGCTGGTTTTGGCGAACGCTTCCACGAACGCATCGCCGCACAGCGGCGTCAGGCGCGCGTGCTTGATGAGCACGGCGTTGCCGGCCACCAACGCCGGAATCACCACGTTTACCGCGATCAGCAGCGGATAGTTCCAGGCCGGGATGTTGAGCACGATGCCCAGCGGCTCGCGATGTATGTAGCGGCGGAAGCCTGCCTTGGGCGGTAGCATGTCATCGGCGAGCGCGGCCGGCGCCAGGCGCAACATGGTCTCGGCGCGGTCGAGCATGGTGTCGACTTCGCGCATGGCCTGAATGACCGGCTTGCCCATCTGGCGCGTGATGTCGAGCGCCACTTTCTCCTTGATCGAGCGGAAGGCGGCGATGAACTCACTGCACACCTTCACGCGTTCTTCCACCGGCACTCGGCTCCAGGCCGCCTGCGCCACGCGCATACGCGCCAGAATCTGGCCGACTTCCTGTTCGCTGGTGGGCTCGACGGTGAGGAACACACTCCCGTCAGCCGGGTTGATCACATTCCACTTGGCGGTGTCGCTCATGATTTGGATCTCCTATTGAAGCCCCTTCATTCTCAATTCCGGCGCGTCGATCGCGGGCAAGCCGCTTTCGGGCTTGTCCAGATAGAAGTAGACGCAACTGGACCAATCGTCTTCGCGTTCAAACAGCCCGTTGGTTTTCTTGGGCCGCTCGACCAGACCCTCGCCGGCCTTATAGACAGGCGCCGCGGCGCGGTCAAAAGCTTGCGAGGCCGGCGCGTAACCGATCTGCTGGATGGTGACGCGCGCTTCCTTGTGGAAGTACACCGGGTCTGGCACGTGCAGGCGATAGAACCCGTAACGCATCTTCTTTTCGTCGGCGAGGTGGCAGCCCTGGTAAAGGTTTGAATACTGTCCCTGTCCGTAGGCGGTGCCGATGTAATCCTCGGTGCCAGTGCCGCTCAAGGTCGGATGCGTGGTGT
>CAZDIZ010000050.1:4182-26375 GCA_964505625.1 uncultured Solibacteraceae bacterium
GCGGTGCCGATGTAATCCTCGGTGCCAGTGCCGCTCAAGGTCGGATGCGTGGTGTCGCCATCCAGGTAGACTTTCACTTCGCCCTCGCCCCACCAGCTTCTTAAATAGCGCTCCTGGTCGGCGATCGCGCCGATCACGACGCCGAGGTAGCGGCCCACGCCCGTCACCTTGGGCAGCAGTTCGAAATCCTTCTGCATGCGCGTGGGATTCTCCCGCCGGTAGTGCGCGTGGAAGTAGAGCATGTTGGCCGGGTGCTTGTCGCCGAGCGTGTAATCGACATCGTAGTAGAGCGAGCCCAGGTCTTTGCCGCTCTCGTTGATCACCACGATCTTCATACTCCGGCGGAAGGGCATCGGGATGTAACAGTTGAAACTGCGCCCTTCGGGACTCGCAAACAGCGCGGATTGAAACGGCACCATCTGCCCGAGCGGGTGCATGAAGAAATCACCGAACGGTGCTTCGACGGCGGGCCTTACGGCGCCGTCCCAATACATCTGCAACTTCAAGCCGCGGATCATGGTAGCGCTGCGATCGCTGATGGTGGCCCAGATGCGGCGCACCGAGCCGCTCGATCCACTCACTTCCGCGAGCGTCAGACTTTCGCCCGCTTTGATGGGGACTGCGGCGCGGCCCTTGCGTCCGGCGTTGGTTTGCGCGGCGGCGCCCTTGGCTCCGGTGGGATTCTCGGGACTCGCCCAACGCGTCTCGACGCCTTCAGGAACAACGTAGAGCGGCTGCGCTGCAGCGCAAGCCGCCCATAGGATCAGAGGCAGAAAACGGCTAACGGACACGATGCCTCCTTCGAGCGATTACCAGCTCGCTTCGTACATCTTGAGCAAGTCGTCTTCCGTGCAAGCGCGGATGTTGGTCTTGTGGCACGGATCTTCGAACGCCTTGTGCGCGAGCGTCGCGAAACCTTCGCGCGTGACTTTGTGATTGCGCAGGCCGCGCTGGATGCCCAGACGATCGATGAGCGCTTCTACTTCGGTGACCGCCTTTGCGGCGGCTTCGGCTTCGGTCATCTTGCGGGTTTCGACGCCGAACATACCGGCCAGGCGCGCATAGTGGCTCGCGGCCACCTCGATGTTGAAGCGCATGACCGCGGGTAGCACCAGCGCGTTCGCCAGGCCGTGATTCAAACCGAACTCGGTCGACAACGGATGCGCCAGCGAATGCGCCGCGCCCAGGTCCTTCTGGAACGCGATGGCGCCCATGGTGGCGGCCACCTGCATGTTGCCGCGGGCTTCGATGTCTTTTCCGTTGCGTGTGGCGCGTTCCAGATAACGGATCACCAGTTCCATGCCGTGTATGGCGATGGCGTCGCAGATCGGATGGAACACCGGGCAAGTGTAGGATTCCAGGCAGTGCGTGAACGCGTCCATGCCGGTGGCGGCGGTCAGCGCCGGCGGCAGGCCCACGGTGAGCTCGGGATCGAGAATGGCGCGCGCGGGCAGTAGCTGCGGATGGAAGATGAAGATCTTCTTTCCGAGCCTGCGCACGGTGACCACGGCGGAGCGTCCCACTTCGCTGCCGGTACCGGACGTGGTAGGGATGGCGATGATCGGATTCAGGTTCGGCGCGATGCGTGCGACGCCGCCGTTGAAGGCGTCCAGTTCCGTGATGTCGCCGTCGTGGCGCGCCATGGCTACCACGGCCTTTGCGACATCCAACGCGCTGCCGCCGCCCAAGCCGATGGCGCCGTCGCAGCCCGCCGCGCGGTACTGATTGGCGGACTGGATGACGTCGTCTTCAATTGGGTTGCCGTGCACTTCGGCGAACACTTCGTGCGGAATGCCGGCTTCGGTGAGCACGGAGGTTACCGCCGCGAGCACGGGCGTCGCGCGCAAGCCGGGATCGGTCAGGATCATCGGCTTGCGGATTCCGGTTTCCGCCAGACAAGCCGGCAGTTGGCGCACGGCGCCGCTGCCGAATACGATTCTGGTGGGGAAATTGAACGTGGTGATGTTTTCGAACATGTCGAATCAACCTTTGGCTGCGTGCGGCAGCACGAGTTTCTGAATCCAGTTCCGGAATTCGACCTGACGCAGATCGTCGTCGAGCACATCGTCGTCGATATCGAGCTGCCAGCGCAGGTCCTTGCGCTTCGGTTCCTTGTACAGGGTCTCAAGTTTCTCGACTTGCGTTTGGACCGCTTCGTGGTTCTCGAAGAAGCCTTCGCGCAGAAGTTTCGCCTCGCGCGCGATGAACAGGCGAGCTACTTCGTGCAGATTGTATTCGGGGTGATACTGTGTGGCCCAGAAGGTGCCCTTGCCGTGAGTGACGGCGATGGCCTGCACGTGCGTGAAATCGTTCGAGGCGAGCAAGGTAGCGCCCGGAGGCAGCTTCGTCACGTGATCCAAGTGGCTGATGAAGCCAGTGTAGACGAACGGCTTGCCGGAGAGAAACGGATGGCTCTGGCCCGCTTCGGTCAAATGGATCTTGCGCGCGATGCCCATTTCACGGCCGCGCGGATTGGCTTCGACTGTTCCGCCCGCCGCCGCGGCGGCCATTTGCAGACCCCAGCAGGTGCCGAAGGCCGGCGTGCCCACTTCGTAGCTCTTCTTGGCGTATTCGATCTGGCGCTTGACGCGGTCCTCGTCGTGGTAGATCGTCAGGTTGCAGCCGGTCCACAGGATACCCGCGTATTGCTCCGGCCCATTGCCGTTAGGCGGCGTGGCGACGTCGCTCGGAAACCAGACTTCGCACTCGGCTTCCGGCAAGTGACGCTTGAGCATTTCGGCGTAGAGCTGCCAGGCATGCTTCATACCGGCCACGTCGAATTCATCGCGGCTCTCCTTCGGGTAACCATCCACAATGAGGAACTTCAGTTTCGTTGCCATGATCTCTCCTACTTGGTGTCCAACGCTTCGATGATGCCCGGAAGGTCGCGATAGTCGCGGCAAATCGCATTGGCCGCCGTGTTGGCGCTACCCCGGTCGATGGCGGCGGTCAGCAGCACCGAACGCGCGCCCACGCCCTTGGGTCCGGCTATGTCGTTGTGTTCGCGGTCGCCGATGTGCACGATCTCTTCGACGCGGCATCCGGCCAGTTCGGCGGCTTTGTGAAACGCGGTGGGGTCGGGTTTGGAACAGCCGGCTTCATCGGAAAACACGAAAGCTGAAAAGGCGTCGAGCAAACCGTAGCCAGAGAGCAACTCGCGCAGCGCGCGGCCCGGCGAAAAGATGGCATCGGAGATGACCACGAGCTTGTACTTCGCGGCCAGCGCACGCACGGCTTCGGCCACACCCGGCACCAAATCCGGCCGGACGGCGAGTTCCATGTCTTCGTGCAGGCGGACCAGCTCGGCGAACTCATTGGCGGGAAGCTCGCGCTTCAGACCTTTGAGCAGCACACCCAGGCGCACGGCCACGGACCAGGTTACGTGTTGGTTATGCCAGACCTCGCGGAAAGCGGCGTCGGTGGTGTCGTAGGCCAAATCGACCATTGCGCGGTCCACTGGTGCGTGTTTGGACAGATATTTATGCACCAGTTCGCGGCGGGCGACGGGTTTGGGGGGCAGCCCCTGCGCTTTGCGCTTGGGTTCGTCGGAATCATCGATAAAGACGGTATCCCACAGATCGAAGGATATAACTCGGACTTGCGGCATTGCACCTCTCTGGATTTTTACTGGCATCAACGAGACGGAGGGGTATTATAACAAATCAGCTAATAGGCGCTGTTCACGTTTGCACACGGCAATCACACCCAAGTGGATGCGGACGGCGGGCGGCTGGACCGGGTCATTCCGGGAGCGGCCAGGTAGCGCTGCGCGGGTCTGAACCTCGAAGTACAATCGTAGGAGGCGGATCATAATGCCTGCTGACCCTGAGACGGGGCCACCAAAGGCGGGGGACGATCCGATGCGCGCCGGAACTGGCACGCCGTTCGCGAGTCCTCAGACGGTCACGACATCAAAGACACCTGGCTTGATCCTGTCGGCACTGGGGCCCGCAGTGTTGTCGGAGATCCTCCACGAGTTTCTCGACCTGCTGGAATCTTCCTGCGCGGTTTACGAGCGCAACGGCGACTGTGCCATGAGTCTGTTCTCGCCCGGCTGGTGCCAGTTTTTCGCCGTGCCACCACAATCGCTCGGCAATGAAATGAGCTCGCACTGCCAGGAGTTTCATTGGGACGAAGCTTCCTTGCGCGCAATGAGCGCAGGGCAGACTGTCGACGTAGCCTGCGGCGCGGGATCTCGTGTTCTGGCGGCGCCGATCCGTTCCCAGGGTGAGACCATCGGCAGCATCACGGTCGGTTACGGGGACCCGCCTCGCGATCCGTCGTCTTTACGCGAGTTGGCGGAGCGCTACGGGGTCTCCCAGGAAGACCTCCGCGTTCTGGCCGAAGCTAGTCCCAAACGCCCGGAGTTCCTGATCGTGGTGGCGCGCAAACGGCTGCTGTCGGCGTCGCAGATGATCGGTGCGATTGTCGACCGCAAGCGCGCGGAAGAGTCGCTGCGGCGCTCGGAATCTTTTATGGCCGGAGTTTTCGAGCAGAGCCCCCTGTCCATGTGGATCACTGACCACGAAGGCACCATGATCCGAATGAATCAAGCTTGCCGGGACCTATTCCACATCACTGATGGCGAGGTGTTGGACAAATACAACGTGCTCCGCGATAACGTCCTCGAGGAACAAGGTCTGATGCCGCTGGTGCGGAGTGTGTATGAGCGGGGCGAGACCGTGCGCTACGAAGTACGCTACGATTCGGCGCGGCTGCGCGGCGTGAGTGTGCGCCATACGATCACCGTCGTTGTGGATGTCAGTATGTTCCCCATTTGCGACATCGAGGGACGAGTTACCAACGTGTTGGTTCAACAACGCGACATCACCGAGCATCGCGCGCTTGAATCGCAACTGGCGCAGTCGCAGAAGCTCGAAAGCCTGGGCCGGTTGGCCGGTGGTATCGCGCACGACTTCAATAACCTGCTGACGGTCATCAACGGCTATAGCGGGCTGTTGCTGGAACGCACTTACGACGGCGACCCCCTTCGCCCGCTGGTTGAGCAGATTCGCAAAGCCGGCGAACGGGCAGCCAGCCTCACCCAGCAATTGCTCGCCTTCGGCCGCAAGCAGGCGGCGCAGCCGCGGCCCATGAACATCAACGCGCTGGTTGAGGAGAGCCACTCGATGCTCGCGCGGCTGCTCGGCGAGGATATTGAGGTGATCCACACGCTCGAACCGGACCTGGGACAGGTGATGATGGATCCCGGACAAATGCACCAGGTGTTGATGAACCTGCTGGTGAACGCGCGTGACGCCATGCCGAACGGTGGCAAGGTCATCGTTGAGACATCAAATGTGGTACTCGATGACGATTACCGGGTTACTCATCCCGGCGTGACGCCGGGCCCATACGTATTGCTCGCGGTGAGCGACAACGGTGTGGGGATGGACGAGGAGACGCAGCGGCATTTGTTCGAGCCGTTTTTCACTACCAAGCCGCAGGGTTCCGGCACCGGTCTCGGCCTGTCGCTGGTCTATGGTATTGTGCGCCAGCATAACGGTTGGATTTGGGTCTACAGCGAAGCCGGCAAGGGAACCACCTTGAAGGTCTATCTGCCGCGCATCGAGGCGCCGGTTGCCGCGAGCGTACAACTCCAGCAGACCATCGCTAGGCGCGGTTCTGGGACCATCCTGCTGGTGGAGGATCAATCGCAGGTGCGCGATCTGGCACTGGAGATCCTAGAGTTGCACGGGTACCGCGTACTTCAGGCTGCCGGAGGCGCCGAAGCGATGGAGGTCTCGCGAAGCCATCCGGAAACGATCCATCTGCTGCTCACCGATGTGGTGATGCCGGGAATGACCGGCAAGGAACTCGCGGATAGGTTGCGTGCCGAACGGCCGGACATGCGCGTGCTCTACATGTCCGGATACACCGAGGCCACCATCATGCACCACGGAGTGCTGGACGAAGGCGTCGAGTATTTGCCGAAGCCCTTTACCGCCGATAAGCTCGCGCTACGCGTCCAACAAGTGCTCGGCGATTCCACACCTACCGCTTAAACGTGTTCACAGCGACGCCTTGCCCTGGCGTGCTCTCAGCCACAAAAGGAAGGTAACGAAGGCGCCCGCGGCGGACACGCACACCAGCATCGCGAAGATGGGCAGAAGCTGGTGATGGAAAGCCTTGTACATCCAACCGATGATTTCTTCCTGAAAGATGGGGCCGATGGAACCCATGCCGTTGATGATGCCGGCCGCGGCCAGTGCGCCGCGCTTGGAACCCACGTCGATGGCGCCCACGCCAGACAGCAGTGAATCAGGTCCGAATAGCATTGAACCGGCCAGCCCCATCGACAGCGTGAAGAAGAACACGCTCGTTGCACCCAGGGTGGCCATCAGCACGAACGACAACGTCATCATCGACAGCATGGCGAAAGCCAAAAACGCGCGGCGGCCGCCAAAGAACTTGTCCGACGCCCAGCCGCTCACCACCACGCTGGCGAAACCGCATAATTCGAAAACAGTCGAGAGATACCCGGCCTGATCTCCGGCCAGGCCAAAGTTCTGACGCAGGAAGAACGGAGCCCAGCTCCACAGCGCGTAGCGCAGAAACTTGATGGCGAAATAGATCACGCCCATGACGACGATGTTGATCACCACATCGCGCGACCAGCCCAGGCCTTCGTCTTTACCCGCGGACATTCCGGGCTTCGGTTCGTCCGCCTCGTCAGGGTCGTCCAGTGGTTCCAGGCCCACCTTTTCGGGGCGGTTCGGATGCAGGAAGACTACCACCGCCCATATCACGAGCAGCACCAACGACGAACCGAAGTACGACCATCGCCAGCCGGCCTTGCCGAGCAAGTACGCCGCGAACCACGTGGAAATCAACGATCCCATCTGGTAGCAGGTGGCCCACACGCCAAGGACGCTGCCGCGCTGATCGCGCCGGAACCAGTACGCCAGACTCCCTATGCAGCCCGGCCAACCGGTGCCCTGGGCCAGGCCGTTCACCGCCAGAAACAGCATCACGGTCCAGTAGCTGTTGGTTGCGCCGAAGACGAAGTTACTCACAATCGAAATGGCCATGCCTGCGACCAGTAACAGCTTCGGACCGAGTTTGCGGCCGAAGTACGCGCTCGAGAACTGCCCCACCATGTAGGCCGTCAAATACGCGGTTCCCAGGTGTGCTAGTTGCAGCGTGGAAAAGCCCAGCACCGAGGCCATGTCGGCCTTCACCACATAGAATGGCTTGCGGCAGAAATAGTAGCCCGCGTAAGACAGCCACGTGGCGATGAGGATGCGGATCTGCCAGGGACGATAGGCGCGGTCCTGCAGTTCGTTGTGAGTGCCGGCGGACGGCGTCGTCTCGGAAGGCATTTGTGAGATTGTCGCACTAATACGCCGGCCCGTGTGTTACAAGCCCGGCGCGCATGTCGGCGCGCAGATACGCGATGTCGTTGCGCGCCATGTCGCGCGCGGCGTTCACTGTGCTTCGATGGAGAATACAGAGACGATCACACCGAGTTGACGGCCATCGGTCGCGCTCGGCTCAATGCACTTATCCAAGACGAAGCGGAATGTGTTCGCCTGCGCATCGAGCTTTGCCGTGTCCAGCTTGGCGGTGAACGTATGATCGCCGGCTTTGCGGAAGGTCTGCCGCCCGAGCGGAGCATCGCCCAGGTGTGCGGTCATCGTGATGGGGCCGAGCGCACGGTTCGCGGCATCGGGAACATGAACACTCACCGTGAGCCGCAAACCTCCAGCCGGCTGCTGCCGCGGCATTCTCAACGTCGCGGCGAACGTCTTACTGCTCCAGCGCCAGCCGCCTTCTTCAATCTGGTGGAAGCCTTCCAATCGAGCGGCGCAGGTGGGATCGCCCGTGGAGATGCGAGTGCCGGGGCACATCCACGGTTGAATCTCGACGAGCGTGGCGTACTCCTCGCCGTTGCGCTGTTTCACCGTGAAGCGCCGGAACACAGATTCACTTCGGCTCAGCGCGTCACGGAACGCTTCCGCAGCCGCGGGGAACGATCGTAATCCAGGGCCTGGGAGCAGGTAGATGCCGCCGCCGGTCAGTTCCTGTTGCCAGGTGCGGCCTGGACGGACGTGGTTCGCGTCGGCCTGCGCGTAAATCTCGAGCAATGACACTCTCCCACTCGACAAGACGTACAGGTTGGATTGAAATCCCCAGTCCAGGACCTCGATGAGCCGGCCGGAATAGGACTGCTCGATGTGCTGTGTGAGCGGAATGGAGGCGTTTGACCACAATCCTACGCCGCCGGTTTCGGCCAGCCCCGCGCACGCACGCTGGTTCCAGGAGAGCGTCAGCCCGGCATAGACACACGCGAATGCGACGAGAACGGCTTTCACCACGCGGTTGTACCGCCACAACGCAGCGCCCGCCAACGCGAAGGCGACCGCCGCCAGCGGCAGCAGAACCACCAGATGATGCTCGGAAACATCCAGCGAACTCACAATCTGGATGGCAGCCAGAAACAGGAACGCGAGCGCCACCGCGCGCGCCCACTCGCGGCGGACCGCGCCGGCATGCAGGCGCGGTACCAGGCAGATACAGAGACTCGCGATGAGCACACCGGCCATCAACCAGCTTTGCCACGAAGGCATCTCCGCCGCCGCCCACATCGCGCGATGCTCGCGGTCCGAAAGAAGCGTTTCGCTTAGCAGCAGGCACCTTCCGTAAATGCGCTCGATCCATGCGCCCTTGGCCGGGTACATACGAAGGGCTTCCCATGTCCCGCCCTTCGACACGATCTGATAGATCAAAAACGGCATTGCGCCAACCACGGCTCCAGTGGCCATGCGTACGGTGTGCGACAGCGGCGGCAGCAGACGCCGCCTCCACACCAGTGCCGCGGCCAGAATCGCCGCACCAAGAAGCCACAGGAAGTTCGCTCTGGACCAAACGGCGAAGCCGACTGCGAGGCCGACGAGCACGGCGCCTCCGGGCCCCGGTTCGCGCACGTAACGGTTGAGCGCCAGGCAGAGCAAACCGAAGGCGGCCATCCACGCGCCGACCGCCGTATTGTCGAAAGCGGTCTGGTTGATGTAAGTCGGATTGATCGCGAGAAGGCAAGCCGCCGCAGTAGCGATCGGGACCGAGAAGCGATCGCGGCACAGCACGTAAAGTCCCCAGATTCCCAGACCGCCCAGTAATACCGAAGCCAGCCGGACCAACGACATGCGCGGACCGGTCAACGCGAACAGCGGCAAACAGAAGTACTCTTTCACCGCGCCGGTGCAGCGCAGCGTCATCAGCGGGAAACTACGCTGACCAAGCGAAACCCAGGTGTGAGGGTCGTGCGGCAGCCGGAATTCGCCGTGGCCGCGCAACATGTGAACCGCGCCGGCGACGTGCATCGCTTCGTCGTATTGCAGTCCGGGCTTTTGCGCGATGAGCAGGAAGGACCAGAAGAAGTACAACGTCAGGGCACACAACCCCGCTCTTATGTTTGTTGACCGCCGGTAATTGGCGGGCTCGACGAGACGGTCGGAAGAACTCATCGCGGCGCTGTGTACACGAACGCTTCTCCGTGCTTCAATTCGCAATACTCGACGGCCGGAGCGGCCACGCGCAATGCGGCGGCAAACTGGCGCGGGTCTATGGCGTTGTCGGCGAACATGTCGTAGTGCGACGGGATGGCGATCTTCGGACGTATCTTCGCGGCCAGCGTCGCGGCTTCCCACGCCGACAAATTATTGAACCCGCCGTTGATCACCGCGATCATCACGTCCGGCGAGAACTTCGCGGCGGATTCGAGCAACGGGGAATCATCGGTGTCGCCGGTGATGTAGATTTTGGGGCCGGAGTCGCACTCGATCACGAAGCCCATGTGGTTCAGGTCGCTCGTGTCCGTGGGCAGCGCCCAGGTGCCGCGCAGCACAATGTCGCCGTGCCGGATTTCGCAATCCGGCCAGGCCGCCTGAATGCGTGCCGCATCGATGCCCAACTGCTGAAATACTTCGCAGCTCGGATGCGGCCCGACAAACAACGCGCTCGATTTGCAGCCCAGATTGCGGATGGTTTCCGGGTCGGTATGATCCTGGTGGTTGTGCGTGCAGACAAACAGGTCGACATCCAACTCATCCGGTTCGATCGCCACCGGCACGCGGCGCCGCAGATCGACGCCTTCATCAAGCGCGGCGCAGCTATCGGTGAGATAAAGATCCACGCCCGCCACCGCGCCTCCGGGCGATTTGAAGACATAGCCGCTCTGGCCCAACCACCAAATCGAAACCGCTCCGGCCGGCACCGCCGCTTGCCGGATCTGTTCCATCAAGCCCATGGCGCGCTCCTTACATGATGGCCGTCGGTGGGGCCGGTTCGTCCGGACTGCCGGCGTTCGCCAGCGGCACTTTCACCATCACGTAGCCCACCAGTGCCAGAACCGCCAGTCCGGCCAGGAAGGAAGGCTCCTTGAATAACTCCGGCAGCGGCCACTCGAAGAAGCGGAAGGTGGCCACCACCAATCCCATTAGCGCTTCGCCCGCGATCAATCCTGATGCCGTCAACACGCCGGCGTTTTCGATTCGAGCTTTCTGTGCGTCGTTGAACTGGCCGCGGTCGCGCAAGCTGTCGGTGATCCAGCGGATCACGCCACCCAGGAAGATGGCGAACGTGGTTTCCAGCGGCAAGTACATGCCCACGGAAAACAGCATGGGACTCTTCACCTGCACCAGGATGAGCGTGAAGCCCATCAGAATGCCCACCACCACCAGCGGCCAGGGCATGTCGCCGCCCACGATGCCTTGCGCGAGCGACGCCATCAATCCGGCTTGCGGCGCGGAAAGCTGTCGGTCGCCGAATCCTACGCCTCCGGCCTTGATGTTGCCTTCGTGCAGCACCAACAGCGGGAAGTAGAGCAGTGCGCTCGCAAACAGCACGCCGAGAAAGTCGCCGAGCTGCATGCTGCGCGGCGTGCCGCCCAGAATGTGGCCGACCTTCAGGTCTTGGAGCATTTCGCCCGCCACGGCCGACGATACGCACACCACCGCGGCCACGCCCAACACGGCAGCCACGCCGCTTGCACCGGAAACGCCGATGGTGACCATCAACAGCGCGGAGACGATCAGCGTCGAAAGCGTCAGGCCCGAAATCGGGTTGTTCGACGAGCCGATCATGCCCACCAGGTTGCCCGAGACCGCTGCGAAGAAGAACCCGAGCACCAGCATCACGATGGCCGCCGCCGCGCCGCCGGCGATCTGCCCGGCGAAGTACGCGTACAGCGCGACCATGCAGATGAGCGTTGCGCCCAAGCCCAGAAACACCGTCTTGGCGCCGAGGTCGCGCTCGACGCGCTTGGTGGCCGCTGCCTGCCCGCCCGCTTTCTTTAGGTCGCTGACGGCGCGCTTCATGCCGACCGCCAGGCTGTTGCGCATACGGAACAAGGTGTAGCCCGCGCCGACAAGCATGCCGCCCACCGCGATGGGACGCACGATGAAGCGCCACACGGCCACCGTCATCTCGCCCCAGGATTCGGCGTGAGCGCCGGGCGGAAGGAAGGCTTTCAATTGCGGACCGAGGAAGTAGATGAGCAGCGGAACCATCAAGCCCCAGGCCAGCACGCCGCCCGAAAAGTTCAGCGCCGCCAGACGCGGGCCAATGATATAGCCGACGCCCAGATAGGCCGGGCTGATGTTAGGCGCCGAAATGGACGTGACGCCGCCCACCGTCACCGCGTTCGGATTGGCGCCCGCGCCGAGCTTCACCGCGCTCTTGCCCAACTCGCCGATCTGTATGAAGAACTCCTTCGATGCGGCATAGAGCTTCGCCACACCGAGGAAGTACACGGCCGCGCCGAACGCCATGTTGAGAAACAGAATCTTCGCCGCGCCGCTGCCTCGCTGTCCCGCTTTGTGGATCTCGCTGGCCGCCACGCTTTCCGGGAAGGGAAGCTCGCGATCTTCCACCATCACGCGCCGCAGCAAGGTGACAAATAGGATGCCGAGCACACCGCCCACCAACATCAGCGCCGACGATTTCCAGTAGGCGTGTTCAAAATCGAACGACGGCCAGGACTTCGCAATCACGAAGGCGGGGATGGTGAAGATCGCGCCGGCCGCCACCGACTCGCCGATGGATCCCACCGTTCGAGCGATGTTCTCTTCGAGGATGCTGCCTTTGCGCAATCGCAGAACCGCCATGGCGATCACGGCGGCCGGATAAGTGGCGGCGATGGTCATGCCGGCGCGCAAGCCCAGGTAGGCGTTGGCGGCGCCGAGCACCACGGTCATTATCAAGCCCAATAAAACCGCGCGGAACGTAAACTCGCGCATGGGCATGTCATCAGGCACGTAGGGGCGGAATTCTTTGTCGCTCATCGGGTAGTTCTCTCTTTGAGAGGTCGTTGAAAAGAGGGGACAGACAACTCTGCCCCACGGAGTATCGCGCTGCTGTCAAGCCGTTTCTTTCACGGGGCAGAGCAGTCTGTCCCCTCTTTTCAACAACCTCCTAGCGTTCGGTCGCTCGACGGACTATCATACCAGCCGCGCGCGCACTTTCTCGCTTAGTAGTTTTCCGTCTACGGCCTTGCCGGAAAGCGCGGCCTGGGCGGCTTTCATCACCACGCCCATTTGCTTGAGAGAGGTGACGCCGGTGTCAGCCATCGCCTTGGCGATGGCGGCTTCCATTTCTTCATCCGTGGGTCCGGCCGGCAGGTAGCTTTCCGTTAGCTTCAACTCATATTCTTCTTTTTCGGCCAGATCCACGCGCCCGCCCTTGCGGAACTGCTCGGCGGCTTCGGCGCGCTGCTTCAGCAAGGTCTTCAGGACCTGGATTTCGGTGGCCGCGTCGAGCGGCTTCATCGAGTCGATTTCGTGTTTGCGCAAAGCGGCCTTGATGGTCCGCAGGCCGCTCAGCAGGGCCTCGTCCTTACTTTTCATGGCCGCGACCATCTCGGATTGGATACGTGCTAGCAATGGCATGACGCTGTTCATTCTAATGTATTAGAATCGAACATGCACATAGGCTTGCGCCCGCTTGTTTTCCGGCGCTTGTGCCCACATCCACGCACCCGCGCGTCCGCGCGTGCGGCAATAAGGTAAGGAGCATATGAAGGTACTCATAGCTGAACCTGTCGCCAAGGCTGGTGTCGAACTACTCCAGGCGCAGCCTGGTTGGGAAGTGGTGGTTTCGAATCCGAAGGAGTATCAGCCGCACCTGGCTGACGCCGAAGCGCTGTTCGTGCGCAGCGCGGTGAAAGTCACCCGCGACGTTCTGGAACTGGCGCCCCGGCTGCGCGTGATTGGGCGTGCCGGCGTTGGTGTGGACAACGTGGATCTGGCCGCCGCCACCGCAGCGGGCGTGCTGGTGATGAACACGCCGGGCGGCAACGCGGTTTCGGTGGCTGAGCACACGCTGGCGCTCATGCTCGCCTTGGCTCGTGGCGTGCCGCAAGCCAGCGCCTCCACCAAGAGCGGCAAGTGGGAAAAGAAGAAGTTCATGGGCAACGAGCTGCGCGGCAAGACGCTCGGTGTCGTGGGTCTGGGCTGCATCGGCCAGGAAGTGGTGAAGCGTGCGCGCGCCTTCGAGATGCGCGTCATCGCCAGCGATCCTTATGTGAACCCGCAAACCGCCAAGGACCTGAGCGTGGCCCTGGTGGATCTGAACGAACTCTACGCCGCCAGCGACTACATCACCCTGCACGTGGCCGCCACGCCGGAGACCATCCGCATGCTTTCGGCCGAAGCCTTCGCCAAGATGAAGCGCGGCGTGCATATCGTGAACTGCGCGCGCGGCGAATTGATCGATGATGCGGCTCTGAAGGCCGCCATCGAACAAGGACAGGTGGCCGGCGCCGCCCTCGATGTGTTCAAGCCCGAGCCGCCGGCGGCCGACTACCCGCTGTTCGCGCTCGAACCGGTGATCGCCACGCCGCACATCGCCGGCTCCACCGAGGAAGCCCAGGAAATCGTCGGCGTGCGCATCGTCGAGCAGGTAGTTGAGTACTTGAAGAGCGGCATCGCCATCAATGCGGTGAACATGCCGGCGCTGTCGCCGGATCAGTACCGCGCCATCGGGCCGTACGTGGAACTGGCCGAGCGTTTGGGCAGCTTCGCGGCGCAGATTGCTTCCGGCAATCCGAAGTCGGTGCGCATGGTCTACGTCGGCAAGATTTCGGAAAGCAACACACAATTGATTCGCAACGCGGGCATCGCCGGGTTGCTGAACCGCTGGCTGTCGCGCCGGGCCAATGTCGTGAACGCCATGCAGATCGCGGCGGGGCGCGGCCTGGATGTGGCCGAACAGCATGAGGCGCGCTCGGGTCATATGGATTCAGTCCGGCTGACGCTTGAAACCGACCAGGGCGTGTTCACGGTGGAAGGCGCGGTGGTGCTGGATAAGCCGCGGCTCATCCAAGTGAGCGGGATCTACTGCGAAGTGCCGCTGGCGGGCAACTTAGTCTATACACGCAATGCGGACGTGCCCGGCGTGATCGGTCACGTGGGAACGGTGCTCGGCCGCAACAGCATCAACATCGCCAATTTCTCGCTGGGCCGCCGCGATCAGCCGACGGTCGCGGGTGAGCCGCTGGACGCGCTGGCTGTTGTGCAGGTGGACGGCGCGGTTCCGGAAAGTGTGCTGGCCGAGCTGAAACAGAACCCGGCCGTGCGCGTCGCCAAGGCGGTGGCGCTGGATTAGCCGGAAAAAAGAACGACGGGCCGGATTCTTCCGGCCCTTTTTTTATGCATGTGCGTGCAAGCGCTTGCGCGGTGTGATAGGATAAGAAGGCTCTCATGGAAGGCGTCCCTCGCGATGTCCCCCCAACCAATCCAACTCACGGAGTGATTAGCACCTTCGAATGAGCTTCACCGTTTTTCTTGGAAATCTGCCAACCTGGGTTACAGCCGACGATATTCAGTCATGGCTGAACTCGGAAACCCTAGTCGCCGACTCCATTAAGGTTATCCGTAATCCGGAGACCCAGGAGTCCAAAGGATTCGCCTTCATCGAAACCCCCAATGAGGATGAGATGCGGGCGATTATTCGCCGTTTCGACCGCGCCCCCCTGGAAGACCGGTTGCTGCGAGCCAATCCAGCTCAGCCGCCCAAGGGCAAGGGTGCCGGCGCACCCGTGGGAGCGGCCAAGCCGGTTGACCGTGCCCGCCGTGGTGGAAAGAAAAACCGGCGGGGCCGGACCGGACCTCCCACGCCGCAAAGCGCCTTTGCCGAAGAACTGGCCAAGGCACTGTAATTAGAATCACTTAAATGGTTGCGCGCGCAATCTCCTGCTAGTGGTATACTCAATGCGCGGGAGCAGACCGTAGTTTTATGCTGGAATGATCTGAACCTGTAACAGTGGGGAGATAACGTGAGCGATCTATTATTCATTAGGATATTATTCGTCCTAGTTTTAGCCGCCGCAGCGTTTTTCCTCAAGCCCATCGGTCCGCTCAATGCGTGGTTGAATAGCGCGGTGGGCTTGTTGGCTGGCGCCGGTATCGTCTATTTCGAAGTCCGCCTGAAGGAAGTCAGTCTGAAGCGGCTGATCGGAGCCGCTGCTGGGTCTACACTGGGTATTCTGGGGGCTTTTCTCATCTCCTTGGTGATCTCGCGTGCGGCCCCGTCAAACGAAGCCTTCGTTCCTTTCATCCAGGTCGGCCTGTTGTTGTGGATGACTTACGTTGGGCTGGTGGTCGGTGCCAGCAAGGGCGACATGCTGAATCTGTCGGCCTTGGGCGGCCTTTTTGGCGGTGAGAAAACCGCAAAACACCAATTCAAAATCCTCGATACCAGTGTCATTATCGACGGCCGAATCGCCGATATTGCCGAGACAGGATTCCTGGATGGAACGTTGGTGATTCCGCAGTTTGTGCTTCGGGAATTGCAGCTTGTGGCCGACTCGGCCGACTCCATGAAGCGGAACCGTGGCCGGCGCGGGCTGGACATCCTGCAGCGCGTCCAGAAGATGGTTCAGTTGAACGTCCAAATTCTGGAAGATGATTTCCCCAACGTCCGGGAAGTCGACATGAAGCTGATCGAACTGGCGAAGGTCTACAACTGCAAGATCGTCACCAACGATTTCAACCTGAACAAGGTTGCCCAGCTTCACGGCGTGGAGGTCCTGAACATCAACGAACTGGCCAACGCGCTTAAGCCAATCGTCCTGCCGGGCGAAGCCATGCGGGTCTTCATCCTGAAGGAAGGCAAGGAGTACAACCAGGGTGTGGCCTACTTGGACGACGGCACGATGGTGGTGGTGGACAACGCCAAGAAGATGATTTCGAAGACCATCGACATCACCGTCACCAGCGTGTTGCAAACCACGGCGGGCAAGATGATCTTCGGACGCTTTGACGAACGTGTCCACGGCGTTCACGAGAAGGCTCACACGGAGAAGCACGACCGCAATTCCGGACGGGATTCGCACCATCCGGGGCAACCGGGCACCGCGAATACTACGACAACCACTACAACCTAATCAACAGCCATGAAAGTCGCCGTGATCTTGCCAGCGGCGGGTCTTGGGACCCGCATGGGACGCACACCGCCGGAATCGGCCGGCACCAGCCGCAAGCAGTTCATGCTGCTGGATGGCGCGCCCATCCTCCTGCACACCATCCGTAAGTTCTTCTCCTGCCCGTCGGTCAGCGAGATCGTGGTCGCACTGCGCGCCGAAGATATGCCCTGGGTGCGCGAATTTCTCGATAAGGAACCCGCCGCCAAACCCGTGCGATTGGTCGAAGGCGGAGACTCGCGCCAGGAGTCGGTTGAGAACGCGCTCGCATCGCTCAGCGACGATACCGACATCGTCGCCGTACACGACGCCGTGCGGCCGTTCATCGATCGCGACACCATCGAGAAGGTCATTGCCGAGGCTGCGCAATCCGGCGCGGCCATTGTCGGTATCGTTCCGGTGGACACGGTCAAGCAAGTGCACCTGAACAAGGTCCGGGCCACGCTGGCTCGCGAGCGGTTGATGATGGCGCAGACGCCGCAGGTGTTTCGCTACGCGCTGTTGAAGCAGGCTTTCGCCAAGGCGCGCGAAGACGGCTTCTTCGGCACCGATGAATCCAGCCTGGTTGAACGCCTGGAGCAGGTGGAGGTGAACGTGGTGCCGGGCAGCGACCGCAACATCAAAATCACCAAGCCGACCGACATGGAATTGGCCCGGCTTTTCCTGGCCGGGGAGCAGTCCGCTCGGGTTTCGTCTTGAGCGAAGTACGGACCGGCCTGGGCTGGGATGTGCATCGCATCGAGCCCGGGCGTCCGCTCATTCTAGGCGGCGTCACGGTGGCGGCTGAGTTCGGCTTGGCTGGGCACTCTGACGCGGATGTTCTGGCGCACGCCATCACCGACGCGCTGCTGGGCGCGGCGGCGTTGGGCGACATCGGCATGCATTTCCCCGACACCGATCCACGCTGGAAGGGCGCTGACAGCCTGGTCTTCCTCCGGCACGCACTCACGCTGGTGCGCGAAGCGGGCTTCGAAGTCGTAAACATCGATTCGACGGTGATCCTGGAACGGCCCAAGCTCAAGGACTACCGTTTGCCCATACGCCAGAAGCTTGCCGAGACGTTTGGCCTGCCCACGGATCGCGTGTCTGTGAAGTTCAAGACCGCGGAAAAGTTGGGGCCGGTGGGCGAAGGCCGCTCGGCCGAAGCGCAAGCCATCGCGACCATTCGCCGTTCGTAAACGCTACTTCACGCCGCTCTTCTCGCGCACAGCCAGAAACTCGTCGCCCGCGCGCCAAGTGGGAAGCTTCTCCTGATTGGCGACCGACGTCCCGATCAGGAAGCCGAACCGCGCGATGTTCTCCAGTCCGGAGAAGTCCCAGCTCTCCTTGAACTCGTCCGATGGCTGGTGATAGCTGCGCTCGTTGTATTCGTTGAACAGTTTGCGCCCGTAGTCAGCGTCCTGGCCCATGAACTCCTCGCCTTGCTCGATCGAGAACGCGGGCACGCCGATCTTGGCCATCGAGAAATGGTCCGAGCGGTAGAAGCTGCCCTGTTCGGGATGCGGGTCGGGCTTGATCTCGTAGTTGAGCCTGCGCGCGGCTTCCTCAACCGTGTTCCACACGGTAGTGCGCTCGGCGCCTCCCACGGAAACGTCCTTGGTGAGTCCAGCCGGGAAGTAGCCGTCGAAGTTGAGCGCCAGGGCCATCTTGCCCGGCGGGAAGTACGGATGCGTGGCGTGGAACTCGGAACCGCGCAGGCCTCCTTCTTCGGCCGTAACGGCCATGAACAGCGCCGAGCGGCGCGGCTTGTGTTCGAGCGCGCCCCAGGCGCGTGCCAGTTCGAGCAGGATGGCGCATCCGGTGGCATTATCCACGGCGCCGTTGTAGATCTTGTCGCCGTTCACCGCCGGTCCGACGCCCAGGTGATCCCAATGCGCACTGAAGACCACGGCCTGATCTTTGTGGGCCGGATCGCTGCCCGGGATCATGGCCACCACATTGCGTGTGTCGATCTGTCGTATCTTCGACGGCACGCGTCCGCGCACGCGCACACCCAACGGAATGGGACGGAAACTACGCGCGTTCGATGCCTTCAGCAAGCCCGCGATGTTGTTCCCGCTCGGCGCAAGCAGCTTCGCCGCCGCTTCCGAAGTAACCCATCCGGCGAACGCGAGTGCCGGTGTGCCGGGACCGAGCGCCACGTAAGGCTGTTCGCGCGCCCATGAATTGCGCACCACGTTCCAGCCGTAGCCGGCCGTCGGCGTGGTGTGCATGATGATGACGGCGGCGGCGCCGCGCCGGTTGGCCTCTTCGTATTTGTAAGTCCAGCGGCCGTAGTAAGTCAGAGCGCGTCCACCGAAGAACTTCGGATCGGTCGAGTCCGGTTCGTTGGTGAACAGCACCACTACCTTGCCGCGCACATCGACGCCCTTGTAATCGTCCCATTTGAACTCGGGCGCGGTGATGCCGTGACCCACGAAAACCGCATCGGCGTCGAACTGCACCAGCGGTTGCTGGCGTTCGGTGCCGCCCACGAACTCCTCGATCCAACGGAACGAAACCGGGCGGCCCTTGACCGTGGTGCTAAGCGTGACGGCACTGGTCGGTTCCACGCCCACCAGCGGTACGCGTTGAAAGTAAGTGCCATTGTCGCCCGCCGGCAACGCGCCCGCGAGCGCGAACTGCGACGCGAGATACTCCGTGGCGACCTTCTCGCCGCGCGAGCCGACTCCTCGGCCCTCCATCACGTCACTCGACAAATACTTGGTGTGCGCGCGAATATGCGCTCCGGAAATACCGCCCACCTGCGCCGAGACCACCCCAGCCACGAGAAACAACAGAAAACGTCCCATCTATTTGAGTGTACACGCCGGAAAAACCAGGTTCTCATCGACTCGTTTCGAATACCAGCGTTTGGTCGGGCGCGAGATCGCGATCCACGTGTTGATCGCCGCCGGGAAGCTCGATCGGGCGCCCGTTGTCGAGCCAGGCCTTCCAACGCCGCCCCGGCAGATAGCGGGCGGGATCGAAGATCAACCGCTGTGGCTGTCCCGTCTGGTTGCTGAAGAAGAGTGCCGTTGTGCCCGCACGATCGCGCCATGCCGATGCCGTGATGCGTCCGCTCCCGGCGGCCGGACGCGGCGTATGCAGCATCGCGCCCATGTTCAGGTAATTCAGCCAAGCGGAGCGCGTGCGCATCCAGTGTCGAATCATGCGCAAGGCAGGCTGGTCCGCGGGGTCGCGCTTGTTGCACAGGACCGCGCGCACGTCCACGCCCGGCAGATCGCACGGAATGTCGAAACCCGGCATGCGTCCACTGTGAAAGTCGCGCGCGAGCCACTCCCGCAGCGTGTCCAGGTCCTTGATGCCGTTATACGTATTGTGGGATTCGAAGAAGACGTACGGATGGTAGAGATAGGCGAAGACTCGAATGTCCCAATCGAGTAGCGACGTGTTGACCAGGCCGAGCAATGGTTCGCAGAACGATTCGTGCGATAGCAGCGGACGGTCCACACCCATCGTCCGGTAGTGGCGTATGATGTCGCCGAGTACCTGTTCGTGCGCGCGGACGTACCAGTCGCCTCCGCGCAACGGGTGGCCATGGCCGACGGCGTCGCAGCGCGAGGCGTTGACGTTATGCGCGATTTGATCCAGGTAGTTGCCGATGAGGCCGTAGCCGGGACACGGCATCACGATGTCGAGCAGCTTGCGGCGCCAGAATTCCGTGCCCATGCACATTTCGATGAGAGGATACTTCTGCTTCTCGGTACGCATGCCGAAAACGTCGGGCGGCGATCCCATCAGCACACTGCCCGGCGTACCCGCAGGCACCACGCCGGGCCGGAAGCCCGCGCCGCCTTCATAGGGTCCTTCCTCGATCAGGCGCCCCTGCCAGCGGCACGCGTAGGGTTGCGCCGACTCAAAGCCCGGACCTCCTTTGGTGTACTTGTGCGAGTTACGGTACTCGAACACGTAGTAACCGTTCTTGCGCATGATGGGGATGATGCGGCGCTGGAAGGCCAGCATCCACGGCTCCAGTTCACCGGCGGGCATGTTGGAGTGGTCCGAGATGCTCGGTCCCAGAACGTGTACGCCGATCGGACCTTCAATGCCGAATACCTCGCGGATGCGGGGCGCGAGTTCCTCCACCGGCATCGGAAAATCGTAGAGCGAATAGATCCAGGCCGTGCTGCGCTGTGCCCACTCCGGACCGTAGTCGGCCAGCGTGCCGCGTTGGCACCACGGCGCGTGACGATGGGCCCAGCGCCGGTAGTAGTCGACGCCATCCTGCCAATCGCCCTCGAAGGCGGCCAGCACGATGGAGTAGGGCAGCGCCACCTCGCGGCGGGCGATGTCCGGATCGGGCTGGTGGAAGGTGAAGGTCATCAGGCGGCGGTCCCACTTGATGGTCTTCGTGAACCCCCGTGCGTCGTGCGCGCCCACGTAGAAGCCATCCGGGCCGCCACCCCAGGCGGCGAAGAACTGCAGGGCGGGGAAGTTGCCGGGATAAAGACCGCGGTGGCTGCTGCCGTCGGCGCTGCGCGGTTCGTCCAGAGAGTCGAAGGGCCGCGTCACATTCTTGATCGAAGCAGCGGCGCGGAAGTGCGGAAAGAAGATCTCCTTCACACGCAGCGTGGAGCCCTTCGCCGATCGCGCAACCCATTGCGCCGCGATGCCCTGCGCCTGCGGCTGCGGCGTGAGCCGTACTTCAGCCTGAATGCCGCGGGCGGTGAAACTCCAGGCGAGCACGGTCGCCTCGCCATCCCGCCGAACAGCGAAAGAATCAGCCGCGGACGGACGCACCGTGCCGTCGTGGAGCTGCAGTGTCCACCAATCGGGCTCCGGCACGATCAACTGCCGGCCGCGAGCCGAACATGTCATGGAGACAAGCGCGCCGTTGGTTTGAGAAAAACGAAGGATGGTCCGCCCATCTGAAACCGTCACATCCTGGGCGGCGGCTGTAAGTGCGAGCAAGGCCAGCAGAACAAGCCGGGGCATGGTTCATTCTGGCACGTGATCGCTCAGAGCAGCATCACCGGCCGCCGCGTCTCCGGCACCGGCGCGGATTGAGCCGCTTCGAGAAACGCCGCGATTCGCGGGCGAAGCGCGCCAAGCTCGATGACGTCATCGATCAATCCTCTTTCGGCCAATTGGTACGGATTGGTGCATGCCTCCATCAGTTCGGTCACCGCGTTCCGCATCGGTTCGGTGAGCGTGCGGTCCGAGGAAAAACGGTCTATGGCCTTCTTGCCGAACACCGAGACGGCGGCCGTTGGCAGGGCCAGGAACTCGACGGGATCGAACCCGGGACCGGCCATGGCGTAGAGTCCGGCGGTATGTGCCCGGCGCACGGCGACCGCGAGCTTGGGCACCGTGACATTGGCGATTACGGAAAACAACGAAGACGCGTGCTTGATGACGCCGGCGCGCTCCGCGGCGGTTCCGATCATGAATCCGGGCGTGTCGGCCAGAAACACCAGCGGGATGTTGAAGGCGTCGCAAATGGAGATGAAGCGGCTCATCTTGGCGCAGGTCTCGGGGAACAGAATGCCGCCGCGATGGCGGGAGTTGTTCGCGATCAGCCCAAGTGCCTGCCCTTGGACGCGGGCCAGGGCCGTGATCGCTTCGCGCGCGTAGAGAGCTTTCAGTTCCACGAGAGAGCCGTCATCCACCAGACGCTCAAGCACCAGGTGCATGTTGAACGGCTTGTCCGGCTCGATGGGAATCAGCAGTTCGTCCGGCACATCGGACGGCGCGGGCGCGGCGGCGGGCGCCGCGGGCGGGCGTTCGGAGCGATTCCGCGGCATCAAGGCCAGATAGCGCCGCGTCCAGG
>CAZDIZ010000050.1:26475-30376 GCA_964505625.1 uncultured Solibacteraceae bacterium
GGCGGGCGTTCGGAGCGATTCCGCGGCATCAAGGCCAGATAGCGCCGCGTCCAGGCAAGGGCCTCGGATTCGGAATCGCACAGCGCGTCGCCCAGGCCGGATACGGTGCAATGCATGCGGGCGCCGCCCAGCGTTTCGAAGTCGGCCGTTTCGCCGACCATAAGCTTGACCGCATCGGGCCTGCCAATGCACACGCCCGCGTCTTCCAGCATGATGACGGCGTCGCACAGCCCCACCGGGAACACGGTGGACGCGCCGGTGCGCCCGAACAGCACGGCCACGCGTGGAGCTTCTCCGGACAGCCGCGCCAGTTCGGAATAGAGCCGGCCCACGCCGCCCTTGTCGGCCAGAAGCCGGGAGGAATCCGACGGAAGCGGCGTCTGGCCGCCCTTGGCGCTGGCTAGGACGGGCGCGTCCAGCAGCATCACCAGCGGCGCACGCTCGCTGCGCGCGGCCTGCACCGCCCGGTTGGCCTTCTGCAGGCTTTGGTAAATATCGACGGGCGGACCGGGCTCGTGCTCAATCGCCAGGATGTACGCCGGCCGGCCGCCGATGCTAGCTTTACCGGCGATGTGTACAGAGGGCACTTCCGGCGAAAACGGTTCAAACGAGCCGGCATCGGCCAGCATCTCGATGCGTGCGTTAACCGGCAGCTTCATTCGACGGTTCCCGGGTCATGCTGACGAACATAGGCTAACAACTTGGTCGCATCATCGGAGAAGAGCTTGATCTTGTCGTAGTCGATGGCGATGTTGTTCATGTATTGCAGGATGAGCGCGTCGCGGCCCGCCAGGCCTCGTGGCAGAATTCCAGAGAAGAAGAACCCCATGTCTTCGAAGGCGGAGACCATGCTCGCCGAAGCGGCGTCTTCCAGGTCGAGATGCAGATAGATGGCATCGCGCCGCTCCAGGCAAAGAGCGCGCAGGCGGCGCCGGACGGCTTGGCGCGCATCCGCGCCGCAGTGTTCCAGGCGAATGTCGGTCGCGTTCATCTCCTCGATGGTTGTGGTCGTCAGTTTCGTTTCGCCTTCAGGCGGCCGGACGCCGCCCGGTACGTCGGTCAACTGCACGGGAATGCCGAGAGTGTCATAGAGAACGCGGATGTGGTCCAGGTGTTGGGGCGGCACGTAGACTGTCCGGGGCTCGAACGGTCGCAGCGGGAGAAAAAGCGACAGCCCGCTTTCTTTCTGGACGATGCGCCCGGTCAACTGTTTGAAATCGACATCGCTGGGAAACAGGGCCAGCATCAGGTTGCACGCGCGAAATCCGAATTTCCACGCGGTCTTTTGGGAAATCGCGTGGCTGGTGACAGCCCGCACGAAGACGCCGTATAGTCCCGCCTCACGCGCCGCCGCGATAGCTGCGTTGGTGAGGTCCAGGAAGGTACCGTGCGCACGGAATTCAGGCTTCACGAATGCGACGCCAATCTCCGCGATGGCATCGTCCGCGGCGGTGCGTTTCAAGGCGACGTGGCCGCCGATTCGGCCGTCTTCGGTGACTGCCACCAGAGATTGCAGAATCCCGTCGGCATTCATCTGGGCGATCCGGTCCGGACGATAGATGTAGTCTTCGTACGAGTAGCCGTACGCACGGTAAGCGCAGCGCGACACCTCGATCACATCTTCCGGTTCGAGCGGCCGTATCCGGAGAGAAGCTTGAGCGGAGGCGGTCTGACTGTGCGGAGCAATCGCATCTGGTCCGTGTTCCCGATCCGTTGCGCGCTTCAGCGGCATGTACTTGGTCAAGCGCAGTTCTTTACCGTCACGGCCCAGGTTGCGAAAGTCGACTTCATCCATGACCTGACGGAGCAGAAACGTCCCCAGTCCGGCGGTGGACGCGCCGTCCGATAGGGCGTCCGGCTCATAGACCGGCACGCGCGCGGGATCGAACGGTTGTCCTTTTTCGCGAATGGTGAAAACGAGGCTCGTGGGGTGCTGTGCGCAGATCAACTCGAACGTGGCCTGTTCCCCCGGCTCAAAACCGTGGGTCAGGACATTGGTCAGAGCTTCTTCCAAAGCCAACCGGATGCCGCTCGCCTCCGCGCCAACGAAGCCGGCGCCGCGGGCCAACTCGTCGACAAAAGCCAAAGCCGGGGCCAAGCCGCCCGGATGATTCGGGAGTGTCAGCTTGAATTCGATCGGATTCATTTCGCAGTCTCGGCACGGAACCCGCAATCCTTTTTGGGCTGCGGCACGTGGAGAATGGCTCGAAGCTGGCGGAGAGGGAGGGATTCGAACCCTCGGTACAGGTTTAGGCCCGTACGACGGTTTAGCAAACCGCTGCTTTCGACCACTCAGCCACCTCTCCGCGGTGTTTGGTGGGTCGTACCTTTAGATCCTAGCACAACCCACCACGTGGGCGAAATCAGAGACGGATGGTTTCCACACCCAGCTTCTTCAGCGCGTAGGCGGTCTCGTTCACATAGCTGCCGTAGGAGGTCATCCAGTGGAATCCCTTCATTTCGCGCAGCAGCTTGCCGGTGTCGCCCTTGAAGCCGACGTCGATCTGGTCGCGGCAGATGTCCAGGAACGGTGCATCCAGGATCTCGCCTTCGAACGCCACCCATTTCTTGCTCGCGAAATCCGGGACGAGGTTGGTCACCTTCTGTCCCTTGCGCATCTCGACCTTCGGCGCGGCGCCGTAGTCGCTTTCGAAATGCGTGAGCACGCGCACGGGTTCGACGTTCTTGCCGTCCATCTTGCTCGGCCCGGTGCAGTGCGCCAGCGTCACCATGTTGTGGTGCGGGTAGGTCGGATCGTTCAAAAACACCGGTGTCTGCGCGATGCCGTGCAAAAGGATGCCGGACGGGATCACGACGAAATCGGATTCGCAGAAGGCCATGTAGCCGTCGTCGTTGAGTAGCATCAGCGGCAGGCACGCCGTGGTTTCCGACAACGGCATGATGGTGCTCATGCAATCGTTGATAGTGAACGCGTCGGTCTTGGCTTCGTCCAGCAGGTCGCGGAACACTTCGGTCAACACGAACGCGTTTTCAACGAACGGCTTCGACGTTTCCAGCTTCACGTCGCCGCGCGCCAGGAACTTCTCGGCGTCGGACTTGGCCTTGCGCACTAACGCATCGTTCGCTCGGGCGCGCTTGATGCGTTCGCCAAGACTCGCGTAACTTTCGGTGACGATGTCGAGTTGCATCTGCGCGCCGCCGATCCACGGAGCCTTGCGCCCGTTGGCGCCCCAACCGGCGGGTCCGCCGAGAGCGACGATGCGTTTGCCGATGGCGTTCTTCAATCCGAACAGCGCGCGCAGACGCGTGGCGATGTCGTCGTAGCTGTCCACCACCACGTCGTCGACGTCCATGCCCGGCTGGCCGAATTCGTCGACGGCCTTACGAAGGAAGCGGCAGTGCGAGGTTTCGTAGAGCAGGTAGGCGGGGCCGGTGCGGTGCCGCACGAACATCAGATGCCACTTGTTGGTGGGCAGCGCCAGGCGTTCATAGAGCGCGGTGTCGCCGCCGACGGCATACATCAGCGTCACGTCGAAGCGGGAGCGCGCCACGGCCGTGGCCTGTTCCATGTTCTGCACCGAAACCATGGGCAGAATCTGGATGGGCAACCCGAGCCCGTCACTCATCTTCTTCAGTTCGGCGGCGATGCGATCACGCTCGGCCGCGGCTTCCTGTTCGGTGTGTATACCGCCCCAGGGCCGCCAACTGGTCGCTTCACGCCGCTTGTAGATGTTATAGACGAACACCGGCTGCACCACCAGCGGCAACTGGATGGGCTTCTGCCGTATGGGATCTTTCATTGCGCCGGAAAGGGCTGGCGCTAACGTAGAAAGCGTTACGCCGGCCGCGCCGGCACCCGCGAAGAAATTGCGCCGCGTGAAGCTAGCGCCGGGGCAGCCCGCGCACGACGGCGCCGAGCAGCATTTATGTGGTCCCGCAA
>CAZDIZ010000050.1:30476-34551 GCA_964505625.1 uncultured Solibacteraceae bacterium
GCGCCGGGGCAGCCCGCGCACGACGGCGCCGAGCAGCATTTATGTGGTCCCGCAACCGCTCTTGCCATGAGTACGAACCTCCTGGTTTGAAGTGCGGGACCATTCTCTCACAACGCGGTTTCCATGGGGAGCGCCACGGGGGCGTCCACCAGGAAGTCCAGCGTGGACATCTCCTGGACCGCTTCGCGCACACTCTGTTCCGTGGTCGGCTCCAGCGTGATGACGAAGGGCAGGTCGTTCTTGTTTTCGGCCGGCAGTTGCAGCACGGCTTCCAGGCTGATCTTCTTCGCGGCCAGAATTTGCGAAAGAGCCGTGATGATGCCCGGCCGGTCAATGACGCGGAAACGCAGGTAGTAGGCGCGCTTCTGCCGCGTCACCGGGATGGGTTCGTATTCGCCCAAACGGTGATGCGCGAACGGGCTGACGCGCGTCGGGCTGCCTTCGCGGATCTCGCGCGCTACGCGCATCAAATCGCTCACCACGGCCACGCCGGTGGGACGCGAGCCCGCGCCGCGCCCATAGTAGAACGTATCTTCGCCATAGGCGCCGCGCACCCACACCGCGTTGTAGCTTCCATCAACGCTGGCGAGGATTGTCGATTGCGGAATCAGCGCCGGGCGCACCGACAGCACCAGACCATCGGGCGTCGAGCGGGCCGCGCAGATCAGACGGATGGTGTGCTTCAATTGGTGCGCGTATTGGAAGTCGATGGGCATGATGCGGCGGATGCCCTCGGTGAAGATGTCGGATGGTGTGATCTTGACGCCGAACGCCAGCGCCGAAAGCAGCGCCAGCTTCGAGCGCGCGTCGAAGCCATCGACATCCGCGCTGGGATTCGCTTCCGCGTAACCGAGCTTCTGCGCTTCGGCCAGCACGCTTTCAAAGCTGCTGCCGTGCTTTTCGATCTCGGTGAGGATGTAGTTGCTGGTGCCGTTGAGAATGCCGTAGAGCGCCACGATGTTGTCGCCCGAGATGCCTTCGCGCAGCACGGTGTGAATCGGAATGCCTCCAGCGACGCTGGCTTCCATGGCGACGTTGACTTGCGCGGCGATGGCCTTCTCCCAAATCTCGGCGCCGCACTCGCCCATCAGCGCCTTGTTGGCCGTGACCACGCTCTTACCCGACGCGATGGCGGTCTCGATCACTTCGCGAGCGATGGTGGTGCCACCCACCAGTTCGACTACGATCTGCACGTCGGGGTGCGTCACCAACTCGCGCCAGTTCTTGGTCTTGAGGATCGGTTCGCCCATCGCCGGCAGAGTCTTCGTGTCCACCAGCAGGTCGCACAGGGCGCGCACGTGCAAGCGGAAGCCGAGCTTTTCGGCGATCTTCTGAGCGTTCTCCACCAGGATGGTCAGCGTTCCGGAGCCGACCGTTCCTAGTCCGACGATTCCAACATTCACCTGGTTCATCAACGCCTATGATAACAATACGAATAGGATGATAATGCGATTCGCGTTGCTGCTGGTAACGCTGCTGGCCGCGCCGTTGGTTTCCCAAGAGCCCGAAGAACCCCGGGAACCCCGGCGCCTGCCCAGCGGGAAACTGCAAATCGACGAGATTTTGAAGGCCGACCACGAACGCGCGCTGCGTGATGTCGACCTGATTCTGAAGCTCACAGCCGAACTCAAGGCCGAGCTTCAGAAAGACGGCGAGTATGTGTATTCACTTACCGCTGAAAAGAAAGCCGCGGAGATCGAGAAGCTTGCCAAGCGTATTCGCGGCAGTATTCGCAGGCACTAACATGACTCCACGTACGATTCTGTTGTTGTCATTGCTCACGCTGCCGGCCATGGCCGAACCCGCGGCGGTTCTGCTCGGCGGTGACGCCGCGCAATGGCGTCAGCCGGTCCAGGATCGCGGTTGGCGTCTGGTGGTTCCGCCCGCGCTCGCCGCGCCGCCGTGGACGGAAGCCGGCGCGCAGGCGTTGCAGGCGTTCTTGCGCGATCCGGCCAAGTCCGGACTCAACGATCCGGGCGGCGCGTGCCTGATTGCGGTGGGCGACGGCGCGACGGCCGCGTTCTACCTAGCGTCGCGAATGCCGGATGTGTGGCGGGCGGTTCTAGCCATCAGCGGAAACCCGAAGATCGCTATCGACACGAATCGCCTGTACGCCGCCAATACACAACTGGTGCCGTTGCTGTGGACCGTACCCGCGGCGGCGCAAGCCGACATGGACCCGTTCCGCCGGCGGCTCACCGCGGCGGGCTACAACTTCGAAATGCGTTCGGGCGACGAGTTTACCATCGGACAAGCTCTGGACTGGCTGGCTTCCAAGCAGCGCGATGTGGTTCCGTACAAGATCGATTGCGAGACCGGTAGTCCGGCTTTTCCGCGTTGTTACTGGGCCGAAGTTACTAAGTTCGACCCCACGCGCCGCAACGACGCTGTTCCTAGCACTCGCGTACAACCGGGTAGCGGCGCGTCGCTCAACTTGGGAGCGTTCGGCTTCACGCCGTCGGATCCGGGACCGGGCTTACGAGTCGCGTATCTGCCGCCCGACTACAAAGGGAAACTGAAGCTGGAGGACCGCATCGTGTCGGTGGGCGGACGCGCCATCCGCGACGCGCGCGACTACCTGGAACTGATGGATCAGATGACAGAAGAGAAGACCGTTGCCGTCATCGTTCAGCGCGGCAAGGATCGCATGCGGATGGAAACGCGCATCGCGCTACCGCGCCGCGAAGAATTGTTGACGGCGCGCCTGCAAGCCGAATTCCTATTGGACGGACGCGTGCTACAAGTTATCTCTCGCAACATCGCCGCCGTACGGTTGAACATCCAGCCGGCCTGGGTGCCCGCGACGGTGAACTGGAACGGAAACGAAGTAGGTCCGGTGCCGAACGCGGGTTGCTGGCTGTTAAGTGACGAAAACGGCCCGAAGCTGTCGCCCTGTCCGTAAACAAGGAAGGTCAGACGCCAGCTTTACTTGTGTTGAGTTTCCCAGTCGTAGCGGATCTGCGGTTCGTTGTAAGCGATCCGGCCTTCATCGAGCGGATTGTAGTTGCGGTCGGTGGCATACACCATGAGCGCCGCTTCGGTTCCGATCACCTTGTAGCCGTGCGCCACTCCGGGAGGAATCAGAATCTGCCAGGGGCGCGCCACGCCGATATAGAACGTATTCTTGCGCGAGTAGGTGGGCGATTGACGGCGTAAGTCCACCAATGCGACTTGTAACAAGCCAACCGGCACGGTCCAAAAGTCGGATTGAAGCTGATGGTAGTGGAACGCCTTGACAGTGCCCGGATAGCTCAGCGCGCAGGAGACCTGTAACTCGCCGGAGTTGAGATGTTCGACCGGGCCGCTGCCCTGCCGCATCACTTCCAGGAAGTATCCGCGGTCGTCGGGCCAGATCGTGACCGCCGATATATGCACACCGGCGATCAGGTCCGGCGAATCCGTCTTGCAGATGACCTTGCCGATGCCGGGCTCGCAATCCGGAATGACCAGATCGCCTGCAAGGCCCCGTGGTGCCTGCGTGCCTAATCGTGAAACCAACGCGGTAGCCATCAGTCTCGCCCCACTGCTTCACAAGCCTTGCGGCGCGTCTTCTCCACCAGATTGGCGGCGCGCAGCAAGGAATCGAAGGTGCCGGCGTCGGTCCACCAGCCGTCCAGAAATGAAAACGACATGGTGCCTTCGCGGATGTAAGCGTTGTTGACGTCGGTGATTTCCAGTTCGCCGCGCGACGATGGGACCAGGGTCCGAACCTTGTCGAACACCGTTGCGTCGAACATGTAGATGCCGGTGACGGCGTAATTCGATTTGGGCTTCTCGGGCTTTTCTTCGATGCCGACGATACGGCCGTCGACAATCTCCGCCACGCCGAAACGCTCGGCATCGTTCACTTCACGCAGCAGGATCTTCGCGCCAAGCTCCTGTCGGCGGAAATCTTCGACCGCAGCGCGGATGCTGCCCTCGACGATGTTGTCGCCCAGGATGACGCACAGCTTCTTGCCGTCGGCGAAGTGCTCAGCCAGCGCCAGCGCGTCGGCGATGCCGCCCTCGCCTTCCTGATACGTGAAGTCGAGGTGCGACAGCCCGAATGCCTTCCCGTTGGCGAGCAGCCGCAGAA
>CAZDIZ010000051.1:0-2064 GCA_964505625.1 uncultured Solibacteraceae bacterium
GCCGGATCGTCGCCCGAGCCGGCGGCCAGAAGCTTGACATAGCTGCGCGCCACGATCACTTTGTTGCTGGTGTATGCGCAATCCGTGCCGCTGCAAATCGGATAGCCGGCCGGCATGGCGAGTGAACTGTCCTGAAACGCGGCGTGTTTCTGATCGATGCCGGTGTCCAACACGGCGATCTTGATTCCCTTGCCGGCGTTATCCTGTCCCCCGCTGAGATTCCAGGCCCCCACCGCGTTGACCAGTCCCGTGGCGCGGTTCAGCTTCCGTTTATAGACGCGCACCGGAACCACGCCCTTCACCCCGGCCAGAGTCTTCAACTCGGACAGGCGGGATTTCGGCGCGGCCACAAACATGGCGTTCGCGAGCGTCGACACGCGGCTGGTTACCGCCAGCCCGCGGCCCGTGATTTCGCGCTCCAGCGCCTGCTGCCGCGCTTCGATCTGGCGCGCGTAAGACTCAACCGTCGCCGTACGCAGGCGGTTGTCTCCTGAGAGTTTCGAGGCGGTGGGTGGATCCTCCAGAATGATTGCGTAACGGTTGGCGGCGTACTGCGCCATGCACGCCGGCACAACACAAAGCGCCAGCAAGAAATTAATAAGTAAGCGGCGAGGGGTCACGAAGTTTCAGACGTAGCGGTTCAAAGTCACGTTACGGCAGGCGCGCATGGTACTCCGCGCACACAGCCCACGTTTCGATTTCTATTCTACCGCAGCAGCCCGTGACTCTCTTAACCGTCTTAACGGCGGTAGTAAGTGGAGTAACTTAGTTTGGGTGAGGGCAGGTGCTGGGGCGCGCCCCCTGCCCTCCATTATTTACGCGGATTACCTCACCGCCAGCGTGATGCCGGTCTGGCTTGAGTTGTTGCCGACTTTGATGATCACTTCTGCGTTGCCGGCGGGAATACCCGTGGGGACTTCGGCGTTAATTTGAATCACGCCGGCGACCATGTACGGTGCGGCCCCGGCGTAGAGCACCTTCGCGCTTACACCGCCGATGGTGACCGACACCGGCAACACCGGGGCGGGGAAGCTGGTGAGGGCTGCCTGGCCGGTCGTGCCCGGCGGCGTGGTTTGCCCTTCGCCGGTTCCGTAGAAGATCGCGATCTTGCCACGATCGAGTGGATTAGCCGCGGTGTTCACGGTGTTGTCCTGGTTCAGGAACGCGCCCGGACCGGTACCGCTTGCATTGGCGCTGAATAAGCCCGGCACGGCTTCCACCACCGGCACCGTGACGGCTGCGCCTTTGACCTTCTTGTATTCGATCACCACCTGCGTGGAGGCTTTGCCGGCCACTTCATACGGCACCACGCAACTGATCTGGCCGTTGATGGCGTAGATCATCGGCGCCGCCACACCGTCGAACAGTACGCGTGTCTCGCCGGTTTCGGTGCCCACCACGCCATTGGCGTACGGCATACCCGCCAACGCGGCAGGTCCGAAGTTCTTCCCGAAGATGACGACGAGTTCGCCGGGCGATACCTTGCCGCCCACGTAGTTGGCCGCGTTGGTCACGCCCGCCAAGGTGAATGTGGGGCCCGAGTCAAAATCGATCTTGGTTACCACCGCGTCCCAAGTGCCCTTGTTGGTGGTCTGGTAAGCGCCGGTCGTGGTCGGGTAGTTGCCGGACTTGGAAGCGCCCCCGATGTACACGTTGCCCGAGGCGTCCAGTTTCACACCGAACAGGCTCTGCTCATCGTTGTTGCCGCCGAGGTAAGTGGAAAACACCATCTTGCCGGCCGCATCGAACTTGGTGAGAAACGCGTCGAAGCCGCCGCCGAGTGTGGCTTGAATCGCGTCGGAAGAAACCGGAAAATTGCTCGACTTGGTTTCGCCGCGGATGAACGCCTGGCCCGTGCTATCCACCGCCACCGCCAGTGCCCGGTCGAAGTTGTTTCCGCCGAGATAGGTCGAATAGACCAGCGCCGCCGTGCCCGTCTTGGTGAGGTCCATCTTCACGTAGAACGCTTCCAGGCCGCCGCCTTTCGACGTCGATTGATAGCAGCCTTGCGTGACCGGGAAATCGGTGGAAGTGGTCGCCCCCGTGATGTGCAGAATCCCGCTG
>CAZDIZ010000051.1:2164-7234 GCA_964505625.1 uncultured Solibacteraceae bacterium
GAATACACCAGCGAATTCGCACCCGGCGTCGCACTGGGGTCAAACTTGGCGACGAAGGCGTCTTCATCCCCTCCACCCCAACTGGCTTGCGCGGCGTTCTTGGTCGGGAATGTTCTGGAAGTGGTCTGCCCGGCAAAGTAGATCTTGCCCGACGCGTCCAGCGCGATACCGGAACCCTCGAACGTAATTTCGAACAGGTCCGAGCCGCCGCCCAGCAAAGTCGAATACAACACGCCGTTGCCCGCCGCGTTCAGCTTGGTGACGAACATGGCGCTCTGGATGATGCTGCCCCTGAGCGATGTCTGATAGGCGTTGGATGAAAGCGGGAAATCGGTGGACGTCGTCGCGCCGCAGATTACCGCGTTGCCGGTGCTGTCGACCGCGATGGCGTTGCCGCCGTCGGCGCCGTTGCCGCCCACGAACGTCGAATACACCAGAGTCTTTCCGTCGGCCGCGATCTTGGTGACGAAGGCGTCGCCGAAGGCCATGGCGATGCCGAGCGGATTGGGACCGAAGCTGGTGTCGAGGGCGCCCGTCGTGGTCGGGAAGCCGCTCGAACCGGTGATGCCGGTGATATAGGCGTTGCCGCTCGCGTCGACCGCGACATCGAACGCGCCTTCGTCACTGGTGCTGCCCACGTAAGTCGAGTAGCTGATCTTGGGATCCACCACCAGTGGTTTGCCCGCGTCGTACTTCGCCAACTGGAAGCTCACTTTGCGGCCTTCGATCACGTAGCGCCCGGAGATCTCGCGCCGCGCCGCGCCATCGCGCTGATAGACCAGCGGCTTGTGCTGGCGCAGTTCGCCGCCGTCGCAGTTGAGTACCAGGTCGCCGTTCGCATCCAGCCGCATCGACTTCACGCCGTCAAACTCCATGCGGATGCGGTTGGGATCGGCGCCCGGCGCAACCACGAAATCGTATTCGAGTTGGCGCTGATTGCCGTAGTAAACCAGGTCAATGCCCGGGTAGACGTCCCGGTAGTGCACCTTGGCGAAGTGCTCGACGCCCGTGCGCCACTTGGACGGGTCGCTCCCGATCAAATAATTGCTCACGCCCGCCAGACGCTGTTCGCCCGCGGGCTGCGCGCTTGCCGCTCCCACCAGATTCATGCGCAGCGTGGAGACCGTCGCCGCCACGCTCCGCGCCCCGCCCTTGCGCAAGTTCAGCACCGCGCCGCGCGAGGTGAGTAGCATCGTGTATCCCGCGCCACGCGAGATGTACTGAACCTGGCTGGCGCTCTGTCCTTGATTGCGCTCAAAGGCCAACGGCGTGGCCAGAAAAGTCTGTGTCGGGCTTGCCGGACCGCGCGCCGCGCCCCAGGCCACCAACGCGCATCCGAGGAAGGCAAGAGTGCTTCCCAGTGTGTGTTGCAACTTCATGAAAGTCGTTCCTCCGTGACTGTGCTTCAGTCGTCTACCACTTGTATCTGATTCAGACTTCCTTGTCAAGGATGCGCAGGTCCGAAATGAGGTATTCATCCGGAAAGGCTATGATGAAGCATTGTGCGCTCGCTCCGCTTCGCCTGCCAGAACGGCTGCATCGACTGCTGTGACACGCGTGGTTTCGTCTACCTGTCGTCGGACGATGTGAAACGCATCGCCCGTTTCCTGCGCCTGGGTGTTGAGGAGTTCCTGCGCCGCTACGTCTACCGCACCCGGCACCTGTTCCGGTTGCGTAAGCCGCCCGATAGACAGTGTCCGTTTCTGGAAGCGCGCGGCTGCTCCATTCATCCGGTGAAGCCCACCCAGTGCCGTCTGTATCCGTTCTGGCCCGAAATCGTCGAGCGCGCGGCCGACTGGCGTACCGAGGCGGCACGCTGCCGCGGTATCGGAAAGGGACGCCTGATCCAAATTGGAACAGCCATGGAGACGGCCGACGGGATGCGCAAAGCCTACCCCTCGATGTACTGAGGGGAGGCAACGGATTGGCATGCGCCAAGATCATGGCGCTTTTCCGGCATTCCGGCCCTCCATTGGCGAGGGTTGCGGCCCCCGCTCCGTCCTGGCAACCCACGTGCATACCTCAAGCCGGATATGTTGGGCCGACTCGCAGACACGCTCGAACACTACATGAATCTGGTGGGGGCGCGCCAGAAACTGGTGGCCTCCAACATCGCCAACGCCGATACCCCTGGATATAAGACCAAGGATATAGACTTCCAGTTCGAATTCATCTCCCAAGTGCAGGGCGGGGCGCCTCAAGTAGTGGAACCATCGGGACTTTCCAGCAAGAACGACGGCAACAACGTCAGTCTTGACCGTGAAGCCCGGTTGCTGGCTGAAAACGCTATGCGTTTCAACGTCGCCGCTTCGCTGCTGAAATCGCAGATCCGCAGCGTGCGCGCGGCGATTCAGGACGGGAAAACCGGATGAGCCTCTTCAATGTTCTTTCCGTAAGCGCCTCCGGCATGGCCGCGCAGCGTACGCGCGCGGAACTGCTGGCCGAGAACCTCGCCAACGCCGAGACCACGCGCACGCCCGAAGGCGGTCCGTACCGCCGCAAGGACGTGGTGTTCACAACCGAATCGCAGGTGTCGCCGTTCTCCGCCGTGCTGCAGACGGAATTGACCGGCGGCGTGACCGGCGTGGGTGTCGCCGAAATCGTGCAGGACACTCGCGAACCCGAGAAGCGCTACATGCCCGGCCACCCCGACGCCGACGCCAACGGTTATGTGGCCTTTCCGCGCATCAACCCGGCCGAAGACATGGTGGATCTGATGGGCGCCTCGCGCGGCTATCAAGCCAACATCTCGGCCATGACGGCGGTCAAGGACATGATCAACCGTTCCATCGATCTGCTGCGGTAGGAGGACGACGACTATGCCAATGCCAATTTCAGGTGTGGGGAGCGCGGGCAGTCTGCCGATCACTGGCACGTCAGGATCGGGATCGCGGCCGGGCGACTTTCAGAAGCTGTTCGAAAGCGCCGTCAACAAAGTGGAAGGCATGCGTGTCAACGCCGAACAAAGCGCCGAACGATTCCTGAGTGGCGAAAGCGAGGAACTGCACCAGACGGCGCTCGCCACGCAGCGCGCCGAAATCGCGTTTGACCTGTTCCTGCAAGTGCGCAACAAGGTCGTGCAGGCCTATCAGGAAGTTATGCGGATGCAGGTGTGATGACGGAGAGACGCTAAGAGCGGTTCGGTTCGCGCATGGGCCAACTCACCAAACTGATCGGCAATCTGACCATTCGCCAGCGGATCACGATCCTCATCGTGGCCGCCATGGTGATCGGGGGACTCGTTACGCTCTCCCGCTGGTCGCGCGAACGCGATTTTCGACCGCTCTACACCAACCTCTCGCCGGAAGACGGCGGGGCGGTGGTGGCCAAGCTGAAGGAGACCGGCACCGAGTATCGTCTTTCGGAAAACGGCACCACGGTCATGGTGCCGTCGGCGCGCGTAGCCGAGTTGCGGTTGCAGATGGCTTCGGCCGGGCTGCCCAAGAGCGGCCGCATGGGCTTTGAGTTGTTCGACAAGACCAACTTCGGAGCCACGGACTTCACCGAACAGGTGAACTTCCGCAGGGCGCTCGAAGGCGAGCTGGAACGTTCGGTCATGGCGCTGAGCGAAGTCGAGCAGGCCCGCGTCCACATCACGTTCCCGAAAGACTCCATCTTCGTCGAAGCCCGCCAGCCCGCCAAAGCGAGCGTTCTGCTGAAGCTGAGGACGGGCGCGAAGCTGTCGCCGGCCAACGTTCTCGCCGTGACGCACCTGGTGGCCAGCGCCGTCGATAGCCTGGCTCCCGAGGCCGTTTCCGTTTTGGACATGCAGGGCAACCTGCTTAACCGTCCGCGCCGTGGTCTGCCCGGCGACGCGGCCGAAGCTTCCGAAGGCTATCTCGATTACAAAAAGAGCCTGGAAAAAGACCTGGTCTCCAAGATCAATGCGGCGCTCGATCCTCTGCTTGGTCCTGAGAAGTTCCGTGCCGCCGCGTCGGTGGATTGCGACTTCACTGTTGGAGAACAGAGCGAGGAAACCTTCGACCCCACGCGCTCGGTGATGGTGAGCCAGCAGCGAACCGAAGATATCAACGGCGCGGCGATGGCGAGCGGCATGCCCGGCACTGCTTCCAATCTGCCCCGGCCTATCTCCCGGCCCGGCAGCGGAACGGCGGCGGGCGGCGTGGCGCGCCGTACAGAGAACATCACCTATCAATCCAGCCGGACCACGCGGCATTTGCGACTGCCGCAAGGCACGCTGAAACGCATGTCACTGGCGGTTCTGGTGGACCACACCGTCCGATGGGAAGGCTCCGGCGCGAAGACCAAGCGGATCGTCGAGCCGGCCTCACCCGAGAAGTTGAAAGCCGTGCGCGATCTGGTGGCTGCCGCCACCGGCTTCACGCCTGATCGCGGAGACCTTTTAACGGTCGAGAACCAGCCCTTCGAGTCCACACTGTCCTGGGAACCGCCCGCCGCGACGCCGGTGGCGGCGCCCGCCCCCGGGACTTCCCTGCCGCTGCCCGCGTGGCTCGACAAACTGCTGAAACAGAAAAACATGGCGGTGCTTATGGGAGCTGGAGCCGGACTACTGTTGTTGCTTCTGCTACTGGTGGGTTTCTTTATCCTTAGATCGCGCAAGAAGGGCAAGAAGAAGGCGGCCGGTGCGTCGGCCAGCGTGGAAGGCCACGCCGCGCTGCCGCCCGGTGCTGCGGCGGCTGCGGGCATGGCTCGCGCCGCGCTCGAAAACGGCCCAGATATCGAGCAGCAACTGGAAGCCAAGATCGCCGAGCAGGCGGCTCTGAAGGCACGCATGGATGCGGAGGCGCTGAACTCGCTGAAGCTGCCGCAGATCACCACCAAGAAAGCCGAAGTGCTGAACAAGCACATTACCGAGGAAGCCAAGAAGGACCCCGGCAGCATGGCCCAACTGGTTCGCACTTGGCTGAATGAGCAGGAGCACTGACGCGCCATGATCCGGAACGCCGAAAAACCAACCTCACCGACACCGGGCGTCAAGAAGGCCGCCATCCTGATGATCATTCTCGGTGATCAGGTCGGCGCGGAAATCCTGAAGCAACTCGACGAGGAAGAGGTCCAGGTAGTAAGCCGCGAAATGGCGCGCATCAG
>CAZDIZ010000051.1:7334-30472 GCA_964505625.1 uncultured Solibacteraceae bacterium
AGCAACTCGACGAGGAAGAGGTCCAGGTAGTAAGCCGCGAAATGGCGCGCATCAGCGCCATTTCCAGCGAGCAGGCCGAGGATGTTCTCGACGAGTTCTACCAGATGACCGTCGCCAAGGACTATGTCCTCAAAGGCGGCATCGACTACGCACGCAAGGTGCTGATGGGCGCGTTCGGGCCCGAGCAAGGCAAGAAACTACTGGACCGGTTGATGAAGACCATGTCCAGCGATCTGGCCAGCTTCGACGCACTCCAAAAAGCCGACCCCAGCCAGCTTGCCAAGTTCATTCACAACGAGCATCCGCAAACCATCGCGCTGGTTCTCTCGCACCTGAATCCTTCGCAAGCGGCGGCGCTGCTGATTTCGCTTCCGGCCGAACTGAGAGCCGACGTGGCGCTGCGCATGGCGAACCTGGACCAAATTTCGCCGGAGATCATGGCCAAGATCGCCGGCATCATCGGGCACAAGCTGAAGGCCATCGGCGAACTCAGCCGTGAGGCTTACGGTGGTGTGCGCGCGGTGGCGGAAATGTTCAACCGGTTGGATTCCGGTTCGAGCAAGGAAATCCTGGACACGATCGAGAACGCCGACCCGGCGCTGGTCGAAACCATTCGCCACCTGATGTTCGTCTTCGAAGACCTGCTGCTGATCGATCCGACCGGCATCAAGGAAGTGCTATCCCGCGTCGACCGCAAGCTGCTCACGGTGGCGCTGAAGGGCACCAGCGACCAGCTCAAGAACCACTTCCTGCAGTGCATGTCTCAACGCGGCGCCGAGATGCTGAAGGAAGACATGGACGCCATCGGTCCGGTGAAGATCAAGGAAGTCGAGTCCGCGCAGCAGCAGATCATCTCCGTGGTCCGGCAGTTGGAAAGCGAAGGCGTGATCAACCTGAAGGGCACCGTCGGAGAGCAGTATGTCGTCTAGGCGGGTCACGGGCGAAGCGGTCGACCAGGCGCAGCCACTCACCTGGCGTCACGTTCCGCTACGGCATGTCGACAATGCTCCCGCCGCGATGCCGCGGTTGTACGCCGACGAATCCGGCACCCGGACTCTGGACGACGAAGACGAGCGCGAGAAAGGTCCATCGGTCGAAGAACAGGTGCGGCAAGCTCGCGAAGCCGGCTACCGCGAAGGGGAAGCGGCGGCGGCGCAGGCCGCGCGCGCCAGGATGGATGGCGCGATCGACCAACTGGGAAACGCCGTCCGCGAAATCGGCGGCTACCGGGCGCGCCTGCGCCACGACGCCGAGCGCGACCTAGTGGGGCTGTCCATGGCCATTGCGCGGCGCATCCTGCGGCGGGAAGTCAGCCTGGATCCAGAAGCCGTACTCGGCGTGGTGAAGGCAGCGCTGGAGAAACTCGACGCCCGCCAGGTGTGCCGCATCCGGCTGCATCCGGACGATGTGGGGCTTCTGGGGCGGCGTATGGAGTCGGTGGGGTTGGGAAGAAATGTGGAATTGGCGGCGGACAGCTCGATCGGCCGTGGCGGAGCCGTTGTCGAAACCACGCATGGCGCGTTGGATGCGACCATTGAAGGCCAGTTGCAGGAAATCGAACGCGGCTTGGCGGATTGGATGGACCGCAAATGATGGCCGCGATGGATCGTGTCGACCTCGCGCCGTGTTTGGAACGCGTCGCGCGCATCGAGCCATTCCGGCTAACCGGTTCGGTGACCGAACTGGTGGGACTACTGGTGGAATCGCAAGGCCCCGCGGCGGCCATCGGCGATTTCTGCGAAATACAGACCTCCGGCGGCAACGTCATTCGCACGCAGGTCATCGGGTTTCGCAACGGGCGCGTTCTATCGATGCCGCTCGAGGAAACCGGCGGGCTGCAACTCGGCGACCGCATCTTCGCGCGTAGCGGACTTGCGCGTGTGAAGGTGGGACGGCAGTTGCTCGGGCGCGTGCTGGACGGTTTCGGCGAGCCGATCGACGGCGGTCCGGCCATCGAAGCCGAAGACGCCTACGACCTCTACAAGGCGCCCCCCGGTCCGCTAGAACGCGAGCACATCACCGAGCGCCTGGCCACTGGCATTCGCGCCATCGACGCTTTGCTGCCGATCGGAAAAGGACAGCGCGTCGGCATCTTCGGCGGCAGCGGTGTGGGCAAGAGCACGCTGCTCGGCTCCATGTCCAAGCATAATTTCGCCGACGTGACCGTCATCGCGCTCATCGGTGAGCGCAACCGCGAAGTGCGCGGATTCCTCGAACACGAACTGGGCCCCGAAGGCATGAAGCGCGCCGTGGTGGTGGTCTCCACCTCGGACCGTCCGGCGCCGCTGCGTCTGAGGGCTTGCTTTGTCGCGCTGGCGGTTTCCGAGTACTTCCGCGACCAGGGCGCCAACGTGCTGCTGGTGATGGACTCGGTGACGCGCCTGGCCATGGCGCAGCGTGAAATCGGCCTGGCCGCGGGCGAACCGCCCAGCCAGAAAGGCTACACGCCGTCGGTATTCAACCTGCTGCCCAAGATTTGCGAAAGGGCGGGGAAGTTCGAGCGCGGTTCGATCACGGGCTTCTTCACCGTCCTGGTGGAAGGCGACGATTTCAACGAACCGATTGCGGACGCCGTGCGCGCCATTCTGGACGGGCACATCATTCTTTCTCGCGCCCTGGGTTCGGCCGGACACTATCCAGCCATCGACGTGTTGAGCTCGGTGAGCCGGTTGGAGTCACGGATAAGCCCACCGGAGCAGCGGGCGGCGGCCGCGAAAGTGCGCGATGCACTGGCCACCTATCAGCGCGCCGAGGACCTGATTCAACTGGGCGCCTACGTGTCGGGCACCAATCCCAAGCTGGACCTGGCCATCCGCGCGCGCGATGACATGAACAAGTTCTTACGGCAGGACGCGGCGATGAAGGCCGGCCTGGATGACACCATCAAAAACCTGGAACAGATTGCGGGGGTACTGAAGGCGTGAAGAAGTTCTCGTTTGGGCTCGAACGTGTCCGCCAGTGGCGCGCCGAGCAAGTCGAGTCGGAAAAACTCAAACTGCGGCGTCTGTTCGACGAACGGCACGCACTGGAGGCCGCCGGCGCACTCCTGGACCGGGAACAAGCGGAAGCGGAAAAGAACGTCCGCGCGCAAACCAAAGTAGACGTCCAGCAATTAGGCGCGTTGGACGCTTTCCGGGCGTACGTGAAAAGCGAGAAGCTGCGTCTGGCCGGGCGCATCGCTGATTGCGACCGCCGCATTGCCGAGCAGCGGCAACGGTTACTCGATGTGCGCCGGCAATTCCGTTTGCTCGAACGCATGAAGACGCGCGAGTGGGACGATTGGAACCGCGCGCTTACACGCGAAATCGACGACCTGGCCGCCGAGGTCCACCTGGCGCAGTGGGGTAACGCCCAGCGCCGCCTAGCGGGCGGTTAACGAATTCTCCGCTATCGGCGCCGCGGTTGGCGCCACCGGATTGGCCAGTCCGTGCATCGCATGGTAGCCGGGCTGCACGCGCTCGACGATCTGGGCCACCGGCCGCTCCAGCACCGCGAAGAACGGCTTCGGATAGAGGCCGATCCAGAAAGCCCACACAAGCAGCGGAGCGAACACGGCGATTTCACGCCAGTTCAGATCCATGAGCTTCGCGTTCTTCTCTGAGACTTCCCCGAGCATGGTCCGCTGGTAGAGCCAGATCAGGTAGGCCGCGCCGAGCGCAATGCCCACGGCCGTCCACACCGCCCAGTTCAGCGACATCTGGTAGGCGCCTTTCAGGATCGTGATCTCACCGATGAATCCGTTCAGCGGCGGCATGCCCATCGAACTGAGCGCGGTAATCAGAAACACGATGCTGAATAACGGCATCACTTTGTAGATCCCGCCGTATTCGGCGATCGCGCGCGTGTGCCTCCGTTCGTACACCACGCCGACGATCAAGAACAGCATGCCGGTCGAGATTCCGTGGTTAATTTGCTGGAGGATGGAGCCGGCGATTCCCGCCGGGTTCAACGCGAAGATGCCCAGCGTGCAGAAACCCAGATGGCTCACCGAGGAATACGCCACCAGTTTCTTCCAGTCCTTCTGCATCAGGCTGACCAGCGCTCCGTAGACAATGCCGACGATCGAAAGCACCGCCATCACGTTTACCACCGTCGGGTTCTTGGCGGTGTCCGGCAGCAGCGGCAGCGAAAAGCGCAAGAATCCGTATGTCCCCATCTTCAGCAGAACGCTGGCCAGGATGACCGATCCGGCCGTGGGCGCTTCGGTGTGCGCGTCGGGCAGCCACGTGTGCAGCGGGAACATCGGAACCTTCACCGCGAAGCCCAGGAAGAACGCCCAGAATACCCACCAGCCCAAATTGCCCGCGACGCTGGTGCGCATCAGTTCCTGGATGTCGAAGGTGTAGGTCTGGAATTGGCGGTAGTGTTCGAAGTACAGCGCTAGTCCGCCCAGGAACATGACCACCGAACCAATGAGCGTGTAAATGATGAACTTGAACGACGCATAGATGCGGCGCTCTCCGCCCCAGATGGCGATGATGAAATACATCGGCACCAGCACCAGTTCCCAGAAGACGAAGAACAACAGGAAGTCCATCGCCATGAACACGCCGAGGGTGGCGAACTGCAAGACCAGGAAGTTGGCGTAGTATTCCTTGAGTCGCTGTTCGATGGCGCTCCAACTCGACAGGATGGAGAGGAAGCCCAGCAACCCGGTCAGCACCACCAGCAGCAGCGCGTATCCGTCAATGCCGAGGTGATAGGATGCTCCGATCGACGGAATCCAATTCATCTTTTCGACGAATTGAAAGTCCTTGGTCTTGTCGAACTGGAAGACCAGCGGCAGCGTGACCAGGAATCCGGCGAAGGAAGCGATGTTGGCCCAGAGTTTGATGGCGCGCTGATTCGACGACGGGATCAGAAGCAACACCAGCAGGCCCACGAGCGGTGTGAGAAGTACAAGCGAAAGCATGTGATCCATGTCTGAGGTCGACTGTCTCCCTATCTTACCGTGACAACGGGCTTTTTGTTTACGCCGGGCAAGGACGGAAACGGGCGCTGAAGTGGCGCAGGAACGGCGGCTGTTCGACGATCTCGTAGCCGCGCAAGTGCCGCTTGCGCTCGTTCACTTCCAGGATGGCTTCCACTACGTAATCGATGTGGCTCTGCGTGTAGACCCGCCGAGGAATGGCCAGCCGAAGCAGTTCGTGGCGAGCTTTGTCGCCGAACATCACCGATCCGATCTCCACCGAGCGTATGCCGGCGTGCCGGTACAACTCCACGCCCAGCGACTGCGCCGGGAACTGGTGGCGCGGGATGTGGTCGAGCATGCGTCCGGCATCGATGTAGATGGCGTGCCCGCCCGGCGGTTCGACGATCGGCACGCCGCGGTCGGCAATGTGCCGTCCCAGGTAGGCAGTCGAGGCGATGCGGTATTCCAGATAGTCCGGGTGCAGAACTTCGTCGAGGCCCACAGCGATGGCATCCAGGTCGCGCCCGGCCAGCCCGCCGTAAGTGGGGAAACCTTCGGTGAGGATCAACAGGTCTTTCTCCTGTTGGACCAGGCGGTCGTCGTTGGCGCACAGAAACCCGCCGATATTGGCGAAGGCGTCCTTCTTGGCCGAGAACGTGCACCCGTCGGCGAGCGCGAACATCTTCCGCGCGATCTCTTTGGGTGTGAGCGAGGCGCACTCGGCTTCGCGTTGCAGGATGAACCAGGCGTTTTCGGCGAAGCGGCAAGCATCGAGATAGAACGGAATGCCATGCCGCGCGGTGATCTCGCGAACCTGCCGTATGTTTTCGAGCGACACCGGTTGCCCGCCGCCCGAATTGTTGGTGATGGTCAACATCACCAGCGGCACATGCTCGCGGCCCTCGGTTTCAATCAGGCGATCGAGCGCGGCTACGTCCATGTTGCCCTTAAACGGAAGCTGCGCTTGTGTGTCAGCGGCCTCGGGCATGGGCAGGTCGACAGCGCGCGCGCCGGTGAATTCGATGTTGGCGCGCGTGGTATCGAAGTGCGTGTTGTTCGGGACAACGTCGCCCGCGTGGCACATCACCGAAAACAGGATGCGCTCGGCGGCGCGGCCCTGGTGCGTGGGAATGACGTGACGGAAGCCGGTGAGGTCCTGTACGGCCGTGCGCAGGCGCAAGAAACTCTCGCTGCCGGCGTAGCTTTCGTCGCCGCGCATCATGGCGGCCCACTGCTCGCTGGACATGGCGCCGGTGCCCGAATCGGTGAGCAGGTCGATCAGTATGTCCTTGGCTTCGATGAGAAAGAGATTGTAGCCGGCCTGTTCGAGAAGTTGCTGGCGCTGTGCGGCCGTGGTGCGGTGCAGCGGCTCAACGCTTTTGATGCGGAACGGCTCGATGATGGTCTTCATCAACCGGCAGTCTAGCACCGAAAAACCCGGGGCAGACAACTCTGCCCCGAGTTCTTCGGGAGTTGCGCTAACCGATGCGCAGGTGATTGGTGACGGTGAACACGCCCGGCACACCGTTGGCGTACAGGAACGCGAGGTTCTTGTCCATTTCGTTCGACACCACGCCTTCCAGGCTCACATTCCCGTTCTTCACGAGAATATGAATCGAGGGAATCGCTCCCAGCGTGTACCGCTGCAAAGCCGGTTGGCAGTACACCGCGCGCAGCACCGCCCATCGGATTCTGTCGTCATGGGACGACAACGGCAGAACTTCAATTTCGTTGGTCACCTTCGTGACCCCAGGAATGCCGGCGACCACGCGCCCCGCGCTGGTCTTCAGTGTCGGGCGCGTGACCTGCCCCAGCAGCGTCACCGTATCGCCGTCTACGCGAAACGACAGGTTGTCGAACACGCTGTAGAACGGCAACGTCACCAACTCATGCCGCACACTGCGAACCAGTTGATCGCTCGTGGGCGCCGGCGGCGCGGAACTCGCGCGCAACAACGCGGGAGACAACGCCACAGCCAGTGCCGCCATCAACGTCCCATTGGTTTTCCAAGTTGTCTTCTTCATAGCCACCTCCTTCATCTACCCCAGAAGACGTGGCTTGAATCGGCTGTGTTTCGCTGGGCGTTGGCTTTAACAGGAACTTTGCATCAGACGGTGGAGATGCGGTACAGACTGCTCTGCCCCGAGCTTTTCATTGATTGGCGTCGCGCAAAAATGGAAAAAGGGGAACAGCCTCCCCGGGGTGGAAAGCCGTTCCCCTCGTCTGCGCAGGACAGCGCGCAGATCTTTCAGGACCAGGACCATGGTGGACCGGCCGACGGGTCACGGCCCGTTGTCCCACCGGCCGGCCACCATGAAGAGGCTGGAACATCGGGAGTCAGCATGAATTCGCTCAGTGTTCAGAGCGTCTGTTCCACTTCCGCCTCTTTCACTGATCACTGACGCGAGGCCACAGACACGTGTTTCGCATGCGTCTGTGAGTTAACAGAGATTTAGCGTTGAAAACAAACCGGTAACTTGCGGACCTTCTGCGATGCCACAGCGGTCAACATCTCGCGCGCCGTGCGGCGCGTCACCGGGTGGCGCAGATCGGGCGCGATTTCCGCCAGCGGTTCGAGCACGAAGCGGCGCTCCGCAAGCCGCGGGTGCGGCACGATCAGATCCGGAGCGTTGATGACGCTCGCGCCGTAGAAGAGGATGTCGATATCGATGGTGCGCGGGCCTTTGGCGACGATGCGCTTGCGGCCCATCTCGCGTTCGATGCGCGCGGTGCGCGACAGCAGTTGACGCGGCATCAGTGCGGTTTCAGCCTCGACCACCATGTTCAGAAACATGGGTTGGTCCAGGACATCGAGCGGCTCGGTTTCGTAGACTGATGACGCGCGGCGAACGGCGACGCCGGCCTTCGCGAGCGCATCGATGGCTGCGCGCAGGTTTTCGGCGCGGTCGCCGAGATTCGAACCCAGAGCGAGGTAAACGGTCTTCACGGCTTGTGCCTAGAACAGACTCGGCTGCGCGCCGTTGTTCTTTATGCGGCGTTCGATGCCGAAGTATTCGAAGGCGCGCCCGGTGGCCACGCGGCCGCGCGGTGTGCGGTCTAGAAAACCGAGCTGGATCAGATACGGTTCGTAGACTTCCTCGATGGTGTCCGGCTCTTCGTCGATCGATGCCGCGATGGTGTTCAACCCCACCGGACCGCCGCTGTATTTTTCCAGCACCGTCAGCATGATCTTCTGGTCGATTTCGTCCAACCCGTAACGGTCCACTTCCAGCATGTCCAGCGCGGTTTTGGCGATCGCCGGCGTGATGCGTCCGTCGGCGCGCACCTGCGCGTAGTCGCGAACGCGCCGCAGCAGGCGATTGGCGATGCGCGGTGTGCCGCGGCTGCGCCGGGCGATCTCCTCGGCGCCGTTGTCTTCCACTTCCACGGTCAGCAACGACGCCGAGCGCTGTACGATGCGCGTGAGTTCGGTCACGTCGTAGTGGTTCATGCGCAGCACCAGGCCGAAGCGCCCGCGCAGCGGCGCGCTCACCAACCCTTGCCGCGTCGTGGCACCGATGGAAGTGAACTTCGGCAGCGGCAGCGAATGCGTGCGCGCGCCCGGGCCGGCGCCCACCAGGATGTCCACGCGGAAATCCTCGAGCGCCGAGTACAACATCTCCTCCACGTCCGGCATCAGGCGGTGTATCTCGTCGATGAAGAACACCTGGCGTCCACGGATGTTGCTGAGGATGCCGGTCAGGTCCAACTTCTTTTGCAGAATGGGTCCGGAGGTCTGGTCGAAGCCCACTTCCAACTCGTTGGCGATGATGTTGGCCAGCGTCGTTTTGCCCAGGCCCGGCGGGCCGTAGAGCAACACGTGGTCCATGGCCTCACCGCGCTGCCGCGCCGCTTCGATGGCGATGGCAAGGTTCTCCTTAAGCTTGGTTTGGCCCGTGAAATCGGCCAACCGCTGCGGCCGCAGCGTCAGTTCGAATTGCCGCTCGTCGTCCTGCGCCGCCGGCGAGATGATCCCCTTGTCGCGCATCTCTTACACGAGATTACCGCACCAACTCCAGCGCGCGCCGGAACAACGGTTCGAATTCCGCCGCCGCGCCGCCGGCTTTCGCCTTGCGCACGGCGGCTTCCGCCGCGGGCCGCGCGCAGCCCAGATTGGTCAGCGCCGAAAGCACATCCTCTTCCAGCGCACTCAGCGACTCGGCGGCGGGCTTGGCCGCGATCGCGGTGCCGGGGCCCAGGTCGCCAAGTTTGTCGCGCAGTTCGAGCACCATGCGCTCGGCCGTCTTCTTTCCCACGCCCGGAATGCGCACCAGCATCTCCACCTGGCCCGCGCGTATGGCGCCGATCAGGTCCTGCGTCGCCAGGCCGCTCAGCACGGTGACGGCGAGCTTGGGGCCGATGCCGCTCACTGTGATGAGCCGCTCGAACATGGTCTTCTCTTCGCGCGTCAGAAAGCCAAACAGCGCGATGGCGTCCTCGCGCACATGTGTAAACACGCGCAGGCGCACCTCGGCTCCGACGTCCGGCAAAGCCGAAAACGTCGAGATGGGTACAGTGACGTCGTAGCCCACCCCGCCAGTGTCGACGATCACCTGGTTGGGGTGTTTCTCCAGCAAGGTTCCCTTCAAATGGGCAATCATAGGAAACGTAGATTATTGTACATGGCTCGCCGCCGCTTCTTCGTCAATTCGATTCGCAACTCCCAGGCGCTGCTTGAGGGCGAGGATGCCGCGCACCTTTCGCGCGTGCTGCGAGCCGCGCCGGGCGAGTGTTACGAAATCTCGGACAACCAGTGCGTCTACCTGGCTGAGATTGAAAGCGCGCGCAAGGATCGCGTGGTTTTTCGCGTGCTCGAACCGGTCGAGAGTGTTCCGCCGCCTGCCGACGTTACGCTGCTGGCGGCGCTGTTCAAGTTCGACCGCTTCGAGTGGATGATCGAGAAGGTCACCGAGTTGGGTGTCGCGCGCATTGTGCCCGTGGTGGCCGAACGCAGCGAGCGCGGACTGGACAAGGCCGCTTTGAAGCGCATCGAACGCTGGCGCCGCATCGCGCTCGAAGCCAGCCAGCAATCCCGCCGCGCGCGCCTGCCCGAGATTATGGAAGCGGAACCGTTCGATCGCGCGATTGCGCGCACGGCACCGAATCGCATTCTGCTCGATGAACTCCCCGGCGGACAACCGCTCGCCGCCTCGATTCAGAGTGCGGAAGTGTCGCTGCTAGTAGGCACCGAAGGAGGTTGGACGGACGACGAACGCCGCGCCGCTCTCGCCGCCGGCTGGCAAGCGGCCACGCTCGGTTCCACCATACTACGCGCGGAAACCGCCGCCATGGCCGCCGTCGCCGTGGTCATGAACGCCGCTCTCGCCCGTTCTTCAGCACACCATTAATTTGGCTGTTCTGATACGATAGCGTTGGCTTCGGTGTATCGAAACTCTTTATCGAATCAAACGAGGTGACATACTATGCGATTCGCTCTCAAAATGCTCTTTTGTTTGTCTGTGAGCCCTTTTCTGTTCGCCCAGCTTACCCCGGCGCAGAAAGCCAACGAGCTACAGCAACTGGCCGCGTTGTTCTCCAAACGCTACGCGTTCTATGAGTGGAAACAGGACATCATGAAATTCGATGGCCTGGCGCTGGCGCCGTGGATGGAGCGCGTGAGTACATCGAAGGACGATCTGGATTTTCTCGAAATCTGCGCGGAGTACGTCGCCAGTTATCAGGATTCCCATACGACGTTTGTGCTCCCGTCCACCTTCAGAGCCTCGCTCGGGCTCGGCGCCGACATCTACGAAGGCAAAGTCCTCATCGATTCGATCAACCGAAAGATCCTGCCCGAGAAAGACTATCCGTTTCAAATCGGGGACGAAGTCGTCTCGCTCGACTCGAAGCCGGTCGCCGAGCTGATTGCGTACTTCGCCCGGTTTGCCGGCGAAGGCAACCCGGTGGCGCGCCAGCGCACGGCGACAGCCATGCTGTTCAGTCGCGTGCAAGCGTACGTGCCGCGTGCGCACGAAATCGGCGACTACGCGTCGCTGGTCGTGCGGCGCGCCGATGGAACGCAACAGACGTACACTCTGACGTGGATCAAATCCGGAACTCCGTATCTCAGCGCGGGGCCGGTTCCCGATCCCATTTTGAAGGTTCGTCCAGCACTCACCACGGCCGCGCTTAAGAACTTGCGCGAATCGGGGACTTACCGGCTGCGCCAGGAACGGTGGGTGAACGGCATGGGTGCGCTCGCCCCCATTTTCGCCATGCCCTCCACGTTCACACAGCGTTTGGGCAAATCCGCGAGCGACAGTTTCTACTCCGGCGTGTTCAACTACCAAGGCAAGGCCATCGGATATCTGCGTGTGCCGAGCTTCGAATACTTTTCGGCGACGCAGTTGCGAAATGAGATCCGGTACTTCAAGCAGGCCGCCGACGGATTGATCGTGGACGTGATGCGTAACCCGGGCGGCTACGCCTGCGCGACGGAAGATCTGATCAGTTACTTCATGCCATACGGCTTTCACAGTGCGGGCGCATCATGGCGCGTGACCTGGAGCGACATCATGAGCGTCGAAAGCGAACTCGAATCGGCAGCGTACTATGGCGCAACGGATGAAGAAATCGCGAAACTGGAGCACATACTGAGGTCTCTGAAGAGAGCTTACGCCGATAATCGCGGTATGACCGGAGCGCTGCCGTTGTGCGGCCTGACGCTCGATCCGGGGCCGGCCGTCGATCCGAGCGGCAATGTGTTGACCTTCGACAAACCCATGATGGTGCTGGTGGATCAATACTCGGCGTCGGCGGCCGAACTGTTCGCGGCCATCATGCAGGATGAAAAACGCGCCCTCATCTACGGGGCCCGCACGATCGGCGCCGGCGGCTCGGTTCAATCCACCGACGTGGGCTTCTACATGGAAGGGACTGCGTACCTGGCCCGGACCATCGCGGTGCGCAAGTTCCCGGTCATAGCCGAAGGTTTTCCAGAGATGCCGTTCATCGAAAACATCGGCGTCCGCCCGGACCGGGAAGCCGAATACATGACCGTCGACAACCTGACAAACAAAGGCAAAGCCTTCGTCGAAGGCTTTCTAGCGGCAATGCTGGAGCACATCAGTAAGTAAACCAATGCCCCACGGACACTCTCGAACGAAGCCGGCCGGAAAACCAGGAAACGTCTCGTCCGTCCCTGGTTTTCGGTTTTGTGAAAGGAAGGCGCTTAAAGCGGCATAACCCACTTGAGGTGAATCGTGAGTCTCTCAAGTTCCAGCATCGTGCTCTATGGCTCCCGCGCACTGGCTGTTCTTTGGGCCTGTTTTTGGATCTGGTTCGGTCTGGCCAGCGGTATTGGGGAGAAACTCCCACTGCTCGGTGTTCTTATCCATACTGCGGTGCCGGGTCTCTTTTTCGGCTTGTTGACCGGCATCGCGTGGCGCTGGCCCAGGGCGGGTGGCATCGTCTTGCTGGCCGCGGGCGTAGCTGTGTCGATCGTCTATCCGATCATGTTTGCGCGCATGCCAGCCCAAACGCGTAACTTCGTGTTGCTCACCATGGCTGCGCCGCCGTTGGTTAGCGGAGTCCTGCTGCTCGCGCGCCGCGATTGACCTGGCCGCCCGCGAAACGATACGCTGGCTCGACATGGCCACGAACAACGCGATTCGCCGCGAGCCGTTCACCAGTCTGCAACGCAACACGCTCATGCTGCTGGTTCTGTCCGTGGTCATCAACTACATCGACCGCGGCAACCTCTCGGTGGCCGCACCCCAACTCAGTGTCGAACTCGGACTCGCGCCGCAGCAACTCGGCGTGCTGCACTCGTTGTTCTTCCTCACCTACGCGCTGTTCCAAATCCCTTGCGGATGGCTGGTGGACCGTTTCAACGTTAACGTGGTGTTCGCGGCGGGCTACGCGTTGTGGTCGGTCGCAACCGGGCTGACCGGTTTCACCTCCACGTTCGTGGTGCTGGCGGCGCTGCGTTTGTTGCTCGGAACCGGCGAAGCGGTGGCGTATCCGTCGTATTCCAAAATCATCGCCGGCACGTTCGCCGAACACCAGCGCGGCTTCGCCAACGCGCTCATCGACGCCGGCACAAAGCTCGGCCCTACGCTGGGCACGCTGATCGGCGGACTGATTGTGTCGCACGTCGGATGGCGCTCGCTGTTCTGGATCGTCGGTTTCTTGAGCCTGCTGTGGCTGATTCCGTGGTTGCGCTCGGCGCCGCAGGTGCGCTCGGCATCGGGCAACGATCCGCCCAGCCCCCCGATTGCGGAAATCGTACGCCATCGCGCGGCCTGGGGCACGTTTCTCGGCCTGTTCTGTATCAACTATGCCTGGTATTTTCTGCTCACCTGGATGCCCTACTGGCTGGTGAAGGAACGCGGGTTCACCATGGACCGCATGGCCGTGCTGGGTTCGATACCGTACCTGGCTGCGGCGCTCGGCAGCACCTGCTGGGGCTGGTTCTCCGATCATCTGATTCGCAAGGGACACGCGCCGTCCAAAGTCCGCAAGACCTTCGTGGTTGCCGGACAATTGAGCGCGTTGTGGCTGCTGCCGGCGGTCTTCGTTTCCAGCAACACGCTCATGCTGGTGTTCCTGACCATCGCGCTGATGACCATGACGTTGACCTCGAGCCACTGGGCCATCACGCAGCGGCTGGCCGGCCCCGTCGCCGCGGGCAAATGGACCGGCATACAGAACTTCTTCGGCAATCTCTCGGGCGTGGCCGCGCCTTCCATCACCGGCTTCATCGTGCAGCGCACCGGGCAGTTCTATCCGGCGTTCGTGCTCGTGGTCGTGGTGATCCTGCTTGGCGCTTGCTGCTACGGATTGCTGATCCGCAAGGTCGATCCGATCCCATGGAGCACCGAACGCTGAAACTCGCGCTCGCTGCCGCGTTGGCAACCACGCTCACCGCCGCGCCGCGCGTGAGCCTCACGCTGGTTCCGCCGTCGCCGGTGACCAACAAGATCGTTCTTGACGTGCGCGGTGGCGTGTGGAACAGCGGCGGCACGCCGGTCTCCTTCGACACCGCCGTCTACCTGGACCGTGAATCTTCCGGCGCGCTGCTACACCGTGAATCACTGCACGTCGCGGCGAATTCGGCGGCCGGAATCGGCTTCCGCTGGCCCACGCTCGGACACGCCGGCCGGCATGAACTACTCTTCACAGCGCGGTCCGGAAATCGCGTGTACCGCACCAAACGTCCGCTCACGATTCTCGATTCGCCGGACCGCACCACCGGCAAGATCGACGGCGCGTGGTTCAGCATTGTTCATTGGAGCGAGACCGAAGGCCGCCACATGAATCGCGATCTGGAGCGCCTCACCGATTCCGATTGGCGGCTCCAGGTTCGCGGCCTTCATCGCCTGGCGATGAACATCATTGTCATCGAGGAAGCGTTCCGCAACACCGCCTACCCGTTCAAACACAACATGGAGCGCGACGGCTATCCCGGGCGCGCTTACTACAATTCGAAACTCTACCCCGGGCGCATGAAGATCGCCGCGCGCGACCCCATCGAGAGCATCCTCGTCGAGGCCGACCGCCGCGGCATACACGTCTTCCTGGGCGTGGGCATGTACGCGTTCTTCGACTTCTCACCCGGCGCTCTGGCCTGGCACAAACAGGTGGCCACCGAGTTGTGGCAAATGTACGGACACCACCCGTCGTTCTACGGCTGGTACGTGTCGGCCGAAATCTGCGGCAACCTCCTGCCTTGTGTGGCCATGGCGCCGGAGCCCGCTCGCGCATCGCGCGCCCAGCTTGCGCGCTTCTTCCGTGAATTCCGCGCGCACTGCCGCGCGCTGGCTCCGGACCGTCCAGTCATGCTGTCTCCCAATTCGCATTTCGTCAACCAGGCGGAGGCGGGGTGGCGCGAACTGCTAAAGGCGCTGGACATCATCTGCCCGTTCGGGTTTCACAGGCAGCCCCAGGGCGACCTGACCGGCGAGCAGGCCGCACGGTGGCTCCAAACTCTGTGCGACGAGACCGGAGCGCACCTCTGGCTGGATCTGGAAGTGTTCGACTTCGAGAAAGGAACCGGCGCACTCATACCCCGTAAGGTAGATGGCCTAATCAGCGACCTAGTTCGGTTCCGCAATTTCGAAAAAGTGTTGTGTTTTGAATATACAGGCTTATTGAACGAACCCGGAATGCCCCACCCGCCCGGCGGTAGTGCTACGGTTAAACTGTGGTGGGAGTATAAGAAATTTCTGGACAAATACCCCTTGGCGCAGTAACCTGAGTCCAGGTAGTTTCGCCCTACGACGTATTAGGGCGATTTGTGTAGCTTCTTACGTTTCCTGGCTCTTTTATCGGGTTTGGCCTTCGCCCTGAGCGGGTTATGCACCCGTTTGCTGAAGGCCGGCCGGTGAGTATGGTCCTCCGAGTACTCACCGGCTTTTGTTTATCTGGAAGCCTTTACGCGTAATCAGGGCAGGAAAAACAGTACGTCTGGACGGATAGTACCATTTCCCGCTTCCGCGCATACGCCGCAAACCGTGCGATATCCTGTCCAGACAGATTGAACAATTGCGGGAACCTTGACTGGATCGTCCGGACGGTGATACGCCGAAATGGCGAGACGCGGATGATACTTAGCCAACGTCTGGCGCCCACCTTCGAGCGCGCGCTGCTCGGCGCCTTCAATGTCCATCTTGATGTAGTCGACGCGCTCTAACTTCAGCTCGGCAACCAGCTTATCGATGGTCGTGAGCGGCAGGCGCAAACCGCCCGTCGAACCCTTTGGCTGCATCACGAAGCTGTCGGCGGCGGAGTTGGACGGATCGACGTTCAGCGTCAGCCAGTCGTCTTTGTCCCACACGCCCTTGCCGTAAACGATCACGCGTCCGGCCGTGATTTCGGACGGGAAGTTCCGGCGCAGGCACTCGATGTTCTCCGGCCCCGGCTCGATGGCCACCACTAGTTTCGCGCCGGCGTCCAGAGCCTCGCGAACGTAGACGCCCACGTTGGCGCCGCAATCCAGCACCACGTCGCCCGCGCGCACCGCAAGTTCGCCAGTGCCGTAGATCTTGCGTTCCTGTTCGGCCAGGTTCCAAGGCAGCACGAAGTCGCTGCCGGCCGGCATCCAGTAGCGCGTTTTGGGGGTCTGCCAAAGGTGGAAGCCGGCGGGGTCCTTTTCGATTTCCTTGATTTCCTTGAGAATGCGGTCCTTCAGCTCGATTTGGCGCGCGGCGTCGTTGGCGCTGTTCAATGCTTGCCGCCAGGGGCAGCCCTGACTTCTACCGGCAAGCACCAGCAGTCCCAGCCTGGTGGGATGGTAAAACCACAGCGCGGCGCCAAGCGCCACAACGATACCCGCGTATTTCAGAACCCGGCTCACCTCACGATTATCGCAGGGAACCCGAACCCCGCGCCCACGGCCGGACATCCAAACAGAAGCGGAGCTTCATGAGCACACCACCTCGCATTCTCACCACCACGGTCGGATCGTATCCGGTCCCGGACTGGCTGGCAGCGCTTCCCAGCGAACAGGCACGGCTGGATGCCACGCGCGTCGTCTTCGACATACAGCGCCAAGCCGGAATCGACCTGCCGACCGACGGCGAGCTGTACCGCTTCGACGTGAATCATCCCGACACCAACGGCATGATCGACTACTTCATCCGTCCGATGGCGGGCGTGCGCGCCAACCTGGGACGCAGCGATCATGAAGCCTTCGCGCGCAAGGACGCCATGCGCTTCCGCAAGAAGGCGGCCGGTGTGGTCACGGGACCCATCGGAGAGGGCGGCTTGAACCTGCTCGCTGATTGCGAGTTGGCCGCGAGCGTGGCCAGTGGGCCGTTCAAGTTCACCGTCACCAGCCCTTACATGCTGGCGCGCACGTTGCTGGATAACCACTACGGCGACTTCGCGGCGTTGACCATGGCCATTGCCGAAGTGCTGGCGGCGCAGGTGCGCGGTCTCGGCTGCGCCTGCGTGCAAGTGGACGAAGCCAACATCCCCGGCAACCCCGACGATGCACCGCTCGCCGCCGCCGCCATCAATCGAGTGCTCGACGAAGTGGAGGTGACGCGCGCCGTGCACCTGTGTTTCGGCAACTATGGCGGACAGACCATCCAAAGCGGCACTTGGCAGAAGCTGATCGGATTTCTGAATTCGCTGCACGCCAATCACGTGGTTCTCGAACTGGCGCACCGGCCCGAAGACGATCTGCGCGCTTTGCGGCAAGTGCGCTCCGATCTCACGCTAGGCATCGGTGTGGTGGACATCAAGGTCAATCACATCGAGACACCCGAGGAAGTGGCGCGCCGCATCGAGACGGCCGAAAACGCGCTCGGCACCGGCAGAGTCGGTTGGGTTCACCCCGATTGCGGATTCTGGATGTTGAAGCGCTCCATCGCGGACCGCAAGATGGCCGCGCTGGTCAAGGGCCGCAACCTCTACCTCGGCAGCCGATGAAAAAGGGCGCACGTTTTCCCGCCGAGGGTTCCTGGTACACGGACCGCGCGACCGGCGCGCGCATCCGGCAGGTCACGTCGTCCTCCGCCATCAGCCACCCCACGTACTTTCTGCAAAGCGCGTTCCTGCCTGGCGATAAGGAAATCTTCTTCACGTCCTATCGTTCCGGTCCGGCGCAGTTGTTCCTGGCCGGCTATCCCGAAGGCGAAATCGTACAACTGACTGACGGCGTTCCGGTGCATCCGTTTTCCGCGCTACTTGCGCCCAACGGCGAGGAGATTGTCTTCACGCGCGGATGCGAGATCTGGACACTGCGGCTCGGCTCGCTCGCGGAGCGGCGTGTGTTCGCGCTGAGCGAAGGGCAACTCGGTGAATGCTCCATTTCGCGCGACGGCGAATGGCTGACCGCGGCGTTTCAATCCGGCAGCCGCCGAGGCCTGGTGGTGGGACGCACCGACGGTACACAGTGGCACGAGATTCCATTTCCGCGCACCGTCATTCACCCGCAGTTCCACCCTCTCGAACCGCGCTGGATCGAATTCTCCGGCGATCCCGCGCCGCGCATGCACCGCGTGCGCCGCGACGGCACCGGCCTGGAGTGTCTCCACCAACACTCGAACGACGAGTTCGTTGTGCACGAGACCTTCCTCGGCCAAACCGGCGACCTGGTGTTCACCGTCTGGCCGCGTCTGCTTGCGCGCATGGATTGGACCACGCGCCAGATATCCACCATCGCCGAGTTCAACGCCTGGCACATCGCGCCGAACCGCGCCGGCACCGAGATTCTCTGCGACACCAATCATCCCGACCGCGGCATGCACGTCATCGATGTGGGCACCGGCGCGCGGCGTCTGGTCTGCCTCACCGAAGCGAGCAGCCAAGGCTCGCAATGGGCCACCAGCCGCTACGCATTGGCCGAAGACTTCGCCCGAGCGCGCAGCCAGGCCGCCGAAGGCCAGCGCATGCTCAGTTGGATGGAGTCTGCCACCGACACTGTCTACGGTCCGCAGTGGACCCATCCGCATCCCTCCTGGTCGAGCGACGAGTCCAAAGCCGCTTTTGCCAGCGACCGCTCCGGCACCACACAGGTCTACGTCGTAGAATTGTAGGGCGGTATGCCGCGCGCCCGTTTAGGCCGTAGTTTGCGCGCGGATGAACGAACCCCAAGGAGACTACGACCATGATGGAATCTCTGCAAGGAGGACGCCGGGGCTTTCTCGGCCGGCTGATGGGCGCGGCTGGGTTGACCGCGGCGGCACCCGCGGCCACTTTGGCTCAATCGCGTCCCGCCGGAAACGAATTCCTCCCGAAGTATGCACGGCTGCAGGAGTACCGCTCGCTCAAACAGTCCAGTCACGACCGCACGGGCGGCAATCGCGATGCCTTCGGAATTCCGGCCGGTGCCACCCAGATGCTGCTCGAATCGAACGAGCCCGGCGCCATCACGCACATCTGGTTCACCATCGCCGCGCAGAGCCCGATGCACCTGAAGGAACTTGTGCTGCGCGCCTATTGGGACGGAAACGCCAAGCCCAGCGTGGAAGTGCCGGTGGGTGATTTCTTCGGCTTGAATCTGGGACAGTATCAGATCTACGAGTCGGCCTATCTGGCATGTTCGCCGGGCCGTTCGTTGAACAGTTACTTTTACATGCCGTGGCGGCGCAACGCGCGCTTCACTGTCACCAACGAAGGCTCGCAGGAAGTGCGCGCGTTCTATTCGAACATCGACTACCTCACCGTCGCGAGCCAACCTGGCGACATGCTTTACTTCCACGCGCAGTACCGCCAGGCGGCGCCGTGCGTGGCCACCACGGGCGACGCGGCCAAACTCAACCCGGACGGCAAGCTGAACTACGTGTACGCGGAAGCGCGCGGGCGGGGCAACCTGATGGGAGTCACGCTCGGCGTGCAGATCAACGCCGACGGCTGGATGGGCGAGGGCGACGACATGATTTTCATCGATGACGAGTCCAAGCCCCTTATCATCGGCACCGGCAGCGAGGACTACTTCCTGGGAAGCTGGAACTTCGGCGGACGTGACGGCGCCGTGCCCTTCGCGCACCGCTACTACGGCGCGCCCATCATCGTGATGCCCGAACGCGCCGGCGGCCGCTACTGCTGCTATCGTTGGCACGGCGATAATCCGGTGACGTTCACGCGCTACATGAAGCACACCATGGAGCACGGCCACGCCAACAACCGGCACGACAATTTCTATTCGGCCTGCTACTGGTATCAGTCCGAACCATACACGAGTTTTCCAGCGCTCCCGCCTGTGGCCGAGCGCATCCCGAAACTGAACATACCCGCATGAAAAAAGTCATTAGCGTACCTGTTACCCTGGCGGCCGGCGTGGCGCTGGCCGCCGACCCTGCCGGCGTCCATGTTTGGAAGGCCACCGATCTGAAGGCCGTCACGACAGAGCTTGCCGCCAAGCTGAACGAGAGCAAGGCCGCCGGCAAGTCGCTGGCGAACTACTCCAATCACGCCGCCATGATCACGCACCGTGAGGCCAGCGGCCAAGCTGAAATCCACGACACCAAGGTGGACATCTTCATCGTGGTGGACGGCAAGGCCACGCTCGAAACCGGCGGCGAAGTCGTCGGTGCGAAGAAGGAAGGACCGGAAACGCTCGGCGCCTCGATTCGCGGAGGCGTGAAGAAAACGCTCGAAGCCGGCGACATCGTACACATTCCGGCTAAGACGCCGCATCAACTGCTAATCAAACCCGGCGACAAGTTCACCTACTTCGTTTTCAAAGTGAACGCGGAGTGAGCGAGATCTCGGCTGTCCGGTTCTGGACAGCCGAGTTCTGAAACCGCACATCCCGCGCGTCACGGCTGTCACAAAATCAACAATTTAGCCGCGGCGCTGAAATTGCATCCAGTCGTTTATCATGAGGACGCTCTGGCAAGACGTTGTGTTCGGGCTCCGCGTGCTGAAGAGCAGCCCGGGTGTGACGCTCGTTGCGGTAGTGACGCTCGCGCTGGGGATCGCTGTAAACACGACCGTTTTCAGTTGGATTCAGGCCGTGCTTTTCGATCCACTGCCAGGCGTTGCCAAGGCTCGCGAACTGGTATTGCTGGAAACGGTTGCCGCCACCGGCGAGCACATCGGCAACACCTCGTACCTGGATTTTCGCGACTACCAGGCCAATCTGAAAATGATCTCCGGGATCGCCATCGGGCGGCATACACCGCTCAGCGTCGGCATCGACGGACACACCGAGCGCGCCTGGGCCGAACTGGTTTCGGCGAATTTCTTCGACTTGTTGGGAGTGAAGCCGGTGCTCGGCCGGGGTTTTCTGCCGGAGGAGTCGGGCGACAGCGCGGGTGCTTATCCGGTGACGGTCATCAGCTACAAGATGTGGCAGGACCGTTTCGGCGGTGACCCGCGCGTTGTCGGCAGCAAAATCCGGCTCAACCGGAATCAGTTGACCATTGTCGGCGTGGCGCCTCCGAAGTTCCAAGGCACGGTAGTGGGCGTGGTGTACGACCTCTGGATGCCCATCACCATGGCGCCCGCAATGGGAACGGGGAACGGCACGCTGCGATATCGCGGCTGCCGGGACCTGACCTCGACTTTCGTACGCCTGAAGCCCGGCGTAACCATCCAACAAGCGCGCGCGGAAGTGTCGGCCCTGTCGTTGCGCCTGGCCGCGGCGTATCCGGCCACCAACCGAGGCATCGACGCGACGCTGGTGCCGGTCTGGGCCAGCCACAATGGCGCGCAGGGCATCCTGCTTAAGCCGCTGCGGATTCTGATGGCGCTCTCCTTCGCGCTGTTGTTGATCGTGTGCGCCAACGTCGCGAATCTGCTGCTGGCTCGCGCGGTATCGCGCCAACGCGAGTTCGGAATCCGTTTAGCACTCGGCGCACACCGCGCGCGCCTTGCCCGCCAGTTGCTGACTGAAACTCTGCTGCTGGCGCTGTCCGGAGCGGCTGCCGGCGTATCGCTGGTGTTGTGGATGGGAAAAGCGCTGGTGCTGCTGCTGCCGCCCGTGGATGTCCACGTCAATTTCGGAGGGACGCTCAACGCACCCACGCTTGGGTTCGCGTTGTTGCTGTCGGTGGTGGCGACGCTGATTGCCGGCACCGCGCCCGCGTTGTTGTCCGCGCGAGCCGATCTGAACGAGACGTTGAAGGATGGCGGCCGCGCGAGCGGTGGCAAACACTCGCATCGCGTGCGCAGTCTGCTGGTGGCATCCGAAGTGGCGCTGGCCATGATCGCGCTGGTGGGCGCGGGGCTGTTCTTACGCAGCTTCCACAACGCCAGCCTCATCCAGCCCGGCTTCGAGGTGAACAACATCTCGGTTTCGCAGTTCTACCTGTCGAGCGCCGGATATTCCGCCACGCAGCAACGCGATTTCTGCCGCGATCTGGCCGCCCGCATGGCGTTGACTCCCGGTGTCGTCGCGATGACTTACTCCGATGTTGTTCCACTGAGCAATATCGCCGCCGCAAGTCCGTTCCATCAACTCACCGTGGACGGCTATGCACCGTCACCGAACGAACGGATGTTGATCCATCGCGCGACGGTTCCTCCGGGCTACCTCCAATTCCTCGGCATTCCGTTGCTGGAAGGCCGCGACTTCAATGAACGCGACGAAGCGAATGCACCCATGGTCATCATCGTGAACGAGGCTTTCGCGCGCCGTTTCTTCGGTGATCGCAATCCGATTGGACGAACCGTGCGCGTCGAATCCCGGCCCGCCACCGTCGTTGGTCTGGTGAAAAACAGCAAGTACCACACTCCCATGGAAGCGCCGCTGCCCTACTTCTACATTCCATTCCGGCAATGGTTTGCGCCCGGACTGAACTTCTCGGTCTTTCTGAAGACGGCCGGTGATCCGATGCGCTTCACGGAAGCACTCCGGCGCGAAGCGCTCGCGCTGAACCCGGACGCGAACTTCCAGTCCATGCCGCTCAGCGTGGCGACATCCACGTCGCTCTATCCGCAGAAGGTAGCCGCCATCCTGATGGGCGTGGTGGGTTGCGTATCGATGCTGCTGGCGGGCCTGGGCCTGTACAGCGTGACCAGCTATTCGGTCAGCCAGCGTTTGCCGGAGTTCGGCATCCGCGTTGCCCTGGGAGCGAAACCGCACGATGTGTTCGGCCTGGTGGCGCGCCAGGCGGCGGCAATGACGTTGCCGGGATTGCTGGTCGGTACCGCGATTGCTCTGGCGGCGACCCGCGCTGTGTCGGGCATGCTCGTCGGCGTTGGCATCTTCGATCCTGTGACGTTCGCCTCGGCCGCACTCTTCATCACCGGCATCGCGTTTTTCGCCGGCTACGTGCCCGCGCGGCGTGCCACGCGATTGGACCCGTCGTCGACCCTTCGCCACAACTAGACAGCTACACTGTCTCTATGAGACTTCCGCTCGCCCTTGCGGCTTTGACCCTGGTGGCCTCGGCTGCCGAGTTCCACGTTTCCGTGCGCGGCAACGATAGCAATAACGGTTCCGCCGCCGCGCCGTTCAAGACCATTTCGGCTGCGGCGCAAGTGGCGCAACCGGGCGACGTCATTACGGTGCATGCGGGAACCTATCGCGAGCGGATCACGCCGCCGCGTGGTGGAGAGTCGGACGCGAAGCGCATCGTCTATCAGGCCGCGCCGGGCGAGAAGGTGTTCATCAAGGGTTCGGAAGTGATTCGCGATTGGAAACAATTCAAGCCCGGCGTGTGGAAGGCCGTCATCCCGAATTCATTCTTCGGCGCGTACAACCCGTACAAGGACCGCATCTGGGGCGACTGGTTTAGCGACAAAGGCCGTCCGCATCACACCGGCGAGGTCTATTTGAACGGCAAGAGCTTGTGGGAGACGCATCTGCTCGAACGTGTGCTCGACCCGC
>CAZDIZ010000051.1:30572-34294 GCA_964505625.1 uncultured Solibacteraceae bacterium
TTGAACGGCAAGAGCTTGTGGGAGACGCATCTGCTCGAACGTGTGCTCGACCCGCAACCGTTTGAAGGCGCCCGCGATCGCGAAGGCTCCACCTACACCTGGTTCTGCGAGAGCGACGACAAGTTTACATACATCTACGCGAATTTTCGCGGCAAGGACCCGAACCGGGAGTTGGTCGAGATCAACGTGCGCGACAGTTGCTTCTACCCGGATCAGCCCGGCCGCAACTACATCACCATCCGCGGCTTTCATCTGAGCCACGCGGCCACGCAGTGGGCAGCTCCCACCGCCGAGCAGATCGGCCTGATCGGCACGCATTGGAGCAAGGGCTGGATCATCGAGAACAACGTCATCAGCGATTCGAAGTGCTCCGGCATCACGCTGGGCAAGGATCGCAAGACCGGCCACAACGTCTGGGTCCTCAACCCCGCCATCGACGGCGCGACGCACTACAACCAGGTCATCACGCGCGCGCTCGCGGCCGGGTGGTCGCGCGACAACATCGGCAGCCACATCGTCAGGAACAACGTCATCTTCAATTGCGAGCAGACCGGCATCGCGGGAAGCCTCGGTGCGGTCTTCAGCCAGATCGTCGGCAATCACATCTACAACATCTGGACCAAGCGCCAGTTCGCCGGAGCCGAGATAGCCGGCATCAAGCTGCATGCCGCCATCGACGTCGTGATCAAAGGCAACCGCCTACACAACACCGCCCGCGGCCTGTGGATGGATTGGATGGCGCAAGGCACGCGCATCACCGGGAATCTGCTCTACGACAACAGCATCGAGGACCTCTTCTTCGAGGTGGACCACGGGCCGTTCCTGGTGGACAACAACCTGCTGCTCTCCGAACTGAGTCTGAATGATCAGTCCGAAGGCGGCGCTTACGCCCACAATCTGATGACCGGCAAGATCCTCAGCCGCGCGGAGCCCACGCGCGCCACGCCCTATCACGAAGCACATTCAACCAAAGTGGCGGGCCTGGTCAGCACGCGAGGTGGAGACGATCGTTTCTACAACAACATCTTCATCGGAGGATCCGAGGCCGAGCCAAACCCGCAAGATCAGAAGTATCGGCGCGCGGCCGGCTTCGGGCTACGGGTGTACGACGCGCGAGAGCTGCCGGTTTACACGGGAGGCAATCTCTATCTGAACAGAGCACGGCCCTACGGCAAGGAGTCCGGCGCTGTGCTGCTCGATGCCTTCGATCCCAAGTGCCGAATCGAGGAAAGAGCCGACGGAGTGTATCTACACCTCACTTTGCCGGAGGAGAAACCGAAGACGCAGTTGGTAACATCCGCGTTGCTGGGAAAAGCCATAGTGCCGCAGCTGCCCTTTGAAAACAGCGACGGCACGCCGGCAGTGATCGACTACGACTACTTCGGAGCCAAGCGAGCGGCCAAGCCAGCGCCCGGCCCGTTTGAATCGCTAACTCGATCCCCTCTCAAACTCCGCTAAAAAATCGCTCAGTTCAGGCTGAGCGATTTTTCGAGGAGGCCGGCCAATGCTGCTCCGGCGATCACCCAGAGTGTATCCAGGCGAGTCAGTACGAGAACCAGAAAGCCGGCGACGGCGATGGCGATGTGCGCGGGGGTGCGCATGGCGTCTCCGGCGAGTCCTGTGATGACGGCGATGATCAGTCCCGATGCGGCTACCGTGGCGGCCTGTATCGCGCTTTTGACGCGCGGTTTGTCGGCGCGCTGGCCCAGGTAGCGCAGCATCGGAATGATCAGAAATGCAGGCGTGATGAGCGCCAGCGTCGCCACGCATGCTCCCGGCACTCCGGCAACGAAGTAGCCTACGCTCACGATCCACAGCCCGATCGGCCCTGGTCCGATGCGCCCGGCGGCGACGGCGGTGTTGAGTTGGCGGTCGGTCAGCACCTTGTGATGCACCACCATATCGGCGCGTACGATAGGCAAAGGCGCCAGCCCGCTGAAGCTCGTCATGGTGGCCTTGAGCAACAGTAGATAGAGCAGCACCAGATTCATGCACCCTCCGGCGTTCGCCAGAACGCTCCCACCAGTGCCGCCAGCGCCAGGATCTCGATGGGCGAGCGTGGCGTCAGAATAGCTAACGCCGTCGACACCACAACCAGCACCACGGTTCGCAACGTCATGCCGCGCCGCAGGTACGGCCGTATCAACTGCCAGGCACCTGCCGCCATCATGCCGACGGCCGCGGCGATGATGCCGTCGATAGCGCCCATGGCTAATGGATAACGCTGTACAACGCCGTATTCATACGTGAGCCACACCACCAGAGCGGCGCTCGGCAGCGTGGACGCCAGCACCGCCAGAATGGCGCCCCACCATCCGGCGACGTGCCAGGCCGCGCCCGCGCAAAAGGCGAGCAGGTTCGTCCCCGGTGTGATGCGCGCCAAGCTGTAAGTGAGGCCGTATTGCTCCGGTGTGATCCAGCCACGGCGGTCCATCATCTCGCGCTGCAGCGCGGCCATGGTGGGATCGCCGCCGCCGAACGTGAGATTGCCGATGCGGAGAAACAGCGCCGTCAACTGGCCCAGTCCGACTTTGCCCGGCATGCCTTTTCAGTATTCCACGCTCACCAGAAACAAACCACGCGCCGGAGCGGTGGGCCCGGCTTTGCCTTCGACGCCGGGCTCCAGGAATGCGCGGATCGCGCCGGCGTCGAAATTCCCCTTTCCCGCTTCGAGCATGGTGCCCACCAGATTGCGCACCATGTGCTTCAGAAAGCCACTGCCGCGCACGCGATAAATGAGACGATCGCCCTCCAGCCACGCGCGCGATTCGAAAATGGTGCGCACTTTGCTCGCGCCCAACGCGTCTTTTTCATCCGATGCCGCGAAGGCCGTGAAATCGTGCCCGCCTGCGAACACCGTTGCCGCGCCGAGGAACGCGTCGACGTCCATCGGATACGGATAGTGGTGCACGTAGAGACGCTCGAACGGCGGGCAGACTTCGGCGCGCCAGATGCGGTACTCATACGTTTTGGCGCGCGCCTGGAAGCGTGGATGAAAATCGGTGGCTACTTCTTCGGCTGCGGTCACACGTATGGCGGCGGGCAGCAGACGGTTCATGGCCTTGCGCAGATTGTAGAGCGGGATGGGATTGCCGATGGTGAAGGCGGCCACCTGCGCCAGCGCATGCACGCCCGCATCTGTGCGTCCGCTGCCGGCCACCTCCACCGGCTTCTCTTCGATCTCGGAGATTACTGCTTCGACCGCGCCTTGAATCGTAGCCAGTCCGGGTTGCACCTGCCAACCGTGGAATTCGGTTCCGTCGTAGGAAAGCGTGATCTTGATGCGTCGCGCCACGATTCTGTTATCGCGAGCCTTGCCCGGCTTGCCGCGGGCGTATGTAGTAGCGATAGGCGAGCGCGCCGGTCCCGATGGTCAGCACCGCCGCCAGTGATACTTTCGGTTCCAGCATCATGCCGTAGATGGTCATCCACACGCCCAGCAAAACGAATGCCGCCGGCAGCAGCGGAAACAGGAAACTCACTACGCCGAGTTTCTGCCACTCGGCTCGCCGACGGAACACAAACAACGAAGCCACCGAAAGCACCGCCGTGGTGTTGAGCGTGAATCCGATGTAGACCACCAGATCCGGGAACGGTGTGAGCGTCATCAGGATAGTGCAAACGCCTTGGCACAAGATGGCGGCAACGGGTGTGTGCCAGCGCGGATCCACTTTGGCGGCGATCGGGAAGAACGCGCCGTTCTTCGCCATCGCGTAGTAGAC
>CAZDIZ010000052.1:0-9146 GCA_964505625.1 uncultured Solibacteraceae bacterium
CCGTCGGAAACCGTCGCCGTTAAGCGCGGAGGCCTACGCTGGAGAGTGGTGGTGACAACGCGCGCGTCCATCGGCCTGGCGCTGGCGCGTTTCCTGACCGATCCGGTCATCTACTTCATCATCTTTTGGCTGCCGGAATACCTGCGCCGCGAGCGCGGATTCGACCTCGCCATGGTGGGCAAGTACGCCTGGGTCCCGTTTTTGTTCGGCGACGCGGGCTATGTGCTAGGCGGGTGGTTGTCGGGAGTGCTCGTGCGGCGCGGATGGCCGGTCGGTCGCGCGCGGCGCTTTGTCATGTTGATAGGCGCATCGCTATTGCCATCGGCGATCTTCGCGCCGCTGGTGCCGGAGGCGTGGATGGCGATTGCCGCGACGTGCCTGGTTGTGTTCGGCCACGCGCTCTACGTGGCGAACCTGCAAACGCTGCCCACGGATCTTTACCCGGCCACGGAAGTCGGAACCGTCACCGGTTTTTCCGGCATGGGCGGAGCGGTCGGCGGTATGCTGGCGAACCTGGGGACGGGATATGTCGTGATGCACTTCTCGTATGCGCCGATATTCCTGATCGCGGGATTGATGCATCCGCTGTCGATGCTGATCATCTATCGCATGCTGCCGGAGCATCACGCCAAAGTATAATGATTAGAAGTTGGCCATTCCGCTCATTCTTCTTTCACTCGGTCATTTTTTTGTAGACCTTTATTCCGGCGCCCTTGGTGCGCTTCAACCGTTGCTCGTCGCGCGTTTCGGCATGACGCTCACGCAGGCGGGCTTACTCGGCGGCGTGTTGGTGTTCTCGTCGTCGGTGATGCAACCCGTCTACGGTTTCTTGTCGGATCGTTTTCATACGAAATTGTTCGCGGCACTGTCGCCGGGCGTCGCCGGGATCTTCATTTCGTCGCTTGGCATCGCGCCTGGGTACAACTGGTTGATGGTGATGGTGCTGGCTGGAGGAGCCGGGATCGCGGCATTCCATCCGCAGGCTTCCTCGCGCGTGACCTACGGCGTGACGGTAAACCGTGGCGCGTGGATGGCGGCGTTTATCAGCGCCGGCACTCTGGGCATGGCGTTAGGACCGACGTACTTTTCGGCCATCGCCACGCGGTTCGGATTGGATCACACCTGGCTCGCCGCGCTGCCGGGCGTGGTCGTGAGCTTGTTTCTACTGGTTGCGCTGCCCAATGCTTCGAGCGACACACACACGCGAGAGCAGTTCGATTGGGCACCGCTCAAAGCCGTGGCGCGTCCGCTGACCATCCTGTACCTGCTGGTTTTCGTGCGCTCGATCGTGCAGATCAGCTTCTCGCAGTTCCTTCCGCTCTATCTGAACATGGAACGCGGCTACACGGCGGCTAGCGCAAGTTACATCCTGACGATCTATCTGACGGCGGGCGCGCTGGGTGGATTTGTCGGCGGGCATCTGGCGGACCGCTTCGGCGGACGCCGCGTCATCCAGATGTCGATGATCGGTTCGGTGCCGTTTCTGGCAATGTTCTTCTTCACGCACGGCACGTTGTCTATTCTTGGACTCTGCGTGGGAGGACTGATCCTGTTGTTTACGATCCCGGTGAATGTGGTGATGGCGCAGGAATTGGTGCCGACGCAATCCGGCACAGTCTCCGCACTCATGATGGGCTTTGCCTGGGGCATGGCGGGAATGGTGTTCATTCCGCTGGTTGGCTGGCTGGCCGACAGTTTCACGCTGCACCGCGTGCTGGCTTCGCTGACCGTCTTCCCATTGTTGGGATTCCTGCTTACCATGAAGTTGGAGAAATCATGAAACGCGCGGTTTGCCTGTTGAGCGGCGGGCTGGATTCGTCGACCTGCCTGGCCTACGCCATTCGCAAGGGATTTGAGTGCTACGCTTTGTCGTTCGATTACGGTCAGCGTCATCGTGTGGAATTGGAAGCCGCCGCGCGCGTGGCGACTGCGCTCGGCGCCAAGCGCCATCTGGTGGCCAAGATCGACACGCGCCTGTTTGAAGGGTCGGCGCTTACCGATGCGATCGCCGTACCCAAGCAGCGCAGCGACGACGAAATGGGACATGGTATTCCGGTTACCTACGTGCCCGCGCGCAACACCGTTTTTCTGTCGTTCGCTCTTGCGTGGGCTGAAGTGCTTGGCGCCGCCGACATCTTCATCGGCGTGAACGCCATCGACTATTCCGGCTATCCCGACTGCCGGCCCGAATACATCGCCGCGTTCGAGCGCATGGCGAATCTGGCCACCAAAGCATCCGTCGAAGGCGGCGTGACGCTTAGGATCCACGTACCGCTGGCGCAATTGACCAAGGCCGGCATCGTCAAGCTCGGAGCGGAATTGGGCCTGGATTTCGGCTTGACGCACAGTTGTTATGATCCGGACTCGCAAGGCCGCCCGTGCGGTGAATGCGATTCCTGCCTGCTGCGCAAGAAGGGATTTCGCGAAGCGGGCGTCGAAGACAAACTCGATTACGTGCGTTGATGCGTATTGCTGAGATCTTCTACTCGTTGCAGGGCGAGGGCGTGCTGATCGGAACGCCGTCGGTTTTCGTGCGTACCAGCGGATGCAATCTGCGCTGCGTGTGGTGCGACACGCCATATACATCGTGGTCGCCCGAAGGCGAGGAACTCAGCGTCGACGAAGTTGTCGATCGCGTGCGCCGTTTTCCAGCGCGGCACGTGGTGGTCACGGGCGGCGAGCCGATGATTGCGCCGGAAATCGTCGCGCTCACCGAAGCGCTGCGCGGTGCCGGGTTGCACATCACCATCGAGACGGCTGGGACGGTGTGGGCGCCGGTCGAATGCGATTTGATGAGCGTCAGCCCCAAGCTCGCCAACTCAACTCCGCATGAGCGCGACGGAGGGCGTTGGGCCGCGGCGCACGAGCGTTTGCGTTATCAGCCGGACGTTCTACGGCGATTGATCGAACGCTACGACTATCAGATGAAGTTCGTCATTGAGGAGCCGCAAGACCTCGACGAGATACAGCGCGTGGCGGCGGAAACCGGCGCCGTCTCCGAGCGCGTCGTGCTAATGAGCGAAGGCACCGATGCCGCAACGCTGCGCGAGCGCGGAGCGTGGATCGCCGAGATATGCAAACAGCAAGGCTACCGCTACACGCCGCGTCTCCACGTGGAACTGTGGGGCGCGCGGCGCGGCGTGTGAATCGTTTGGTGTAGTGGGTGTTGGCGTGCGTCCGAAATGCGAATAGCTTGACAAATCATCAAAATTACCTTAGAATTGTTAATGGTTGGGCGCTTCTGCTCACTCGCGACTAAGTTGAACTAAGTCGACTTAGTTGATCTCCTCCTCTTAGATGATTTCCGCACGCGAGGAGGTTCCTGTGTTCGATCCCCATTTTAGATCTACCGGCACCGATTACACGTCAACAGTCTGTCTGTTGGCATTGGCGTTTCTCTTCACTCCGGCACTGCTGATCATCTCGCGACCGTTGGGGTACGCGTCGGTTTCAATGGCCATCCTGTGCGCCGTCACATGTTCTGCTCTAGCTTGGATTCGCTGGAAGAGAAGCTCCCTGCTGGCGATCGCGTCGATCGCCGGTCCGAAATAAGAGCGAGTGCGTTGAATGAAACTCATCACTCTGAAGGTGACGGCGGAGGAGCTGGAGTTACTAGTTAGCCTGGCTTCGGATCAGCTGTTTCGCAGGGAGTTTATCGATCCTCGGATGCCTGGCCACCGGGCCAACGCCGCCGAAGTGGAGATGGGTAAAGCATTAGTCAGCCGGCTGCGGTTGCTGGCTGGACAGGGCGCCATGGCGGTATCCCGGAAGTAAAGTTTGACGATGCCTTTTTGTCCGCCCATGCCGAGGTCCTTCACACCCGCGTCGGTGCGTATGAACGCACCGCCTCTGCCAGGTGTCTACGGGATCTCGAATGCGCGCGAGTGGATTTACATCGGGCAAGCGGACAATATCCAGGCCGCCTTGCTGGAGCACTTGAGAGCCACAGGGACGGCTGTATTGGACCGGCAGCCGACGGGATTCAGCTTCGAGGTTTGTGAGCCAGCATTGCGCCCGGGGCGCCTAGATCGATTAGTGCGGGAGTTCAACCCCGTGTGCAACCAGTTTGCGGAGGGGCAGTCGTGGTGAGGAGCGGCAAAATGCAATTCATACTGATAGGATTCAATCACGACGCGGGATTCCGCGTGTTCTCGTTCGACGGCATCGCCGACGACCACACGCGCAGCCGCTTCGTGGTCAGAACCGAACTTGCGCTCATCCGGAACTACGGAATTCAAGTGCAGGAATTGCCCATCCTATGCCGCAGGCTTCTGGAGCAGCGCGGCGAAGGTCAACGAGAGCGCATTGTGACCTTCACCGAAGACGAAATGCGCATCCACGCCGCCAATTGCACGGCGGAGCGGGAGGCGGCGCAACGCAGAAGGCCAACGCGCCGCCCCGGTTTTGGTGTCAGCACTCCTCGACCAGCTTGAAGCCGGTGAGACGCGCTAGGCGCTTAATCTCCTTGGTGTGATCGCCGTAGAACACCACACGGTGTAACAGGTCGCGCGTGCCGGGCATGTTCGGACCCGTGATGACCGCGGACGACCACGCTTCCAAATACTTGCGCGAGTCCTTCACCCGCGTGCGGATCTTCGTACGGCAGCCGCGCTCGTTGTCCACGTTGCCCATCGCTTCACCGGTGGCCATCATGAACGTGGTCGGGTTGGTGAAGCGAGCGACCGTCACGGCATCCCCCACCGGAGCCAGTACCTGCATGGAAGCACCCTTGTGATCTTCCAAATGCGAGCGGACCATGTAGGGCGACGGTTCGCCATCAATGCCGCGGAGCTTGGTCGCCGAAACGCAGTGCGCGTGAATCACCTCGTTGCGGCTGGTGTCGAACACCGGGTCGGAAACGAAGCCGGGCTTGCCGGAGAACGACGTCACCAGCAACTGTGTCATAGTGGATTCCAGATCGCACTCGCAAACGCCGTACATCCCCACGTCGTTTAGCTTCGAAAACGAAATGCAGGGATATGCTGGCAGTTCCTTCCTTCCGAAGCCGCCCAGGCACTCGATAGCGATGGCGTTGGCTTTCTCTTGCGCCAGCAGCGCCTCGATACCCAGATGCAGGCGCATGGAGTTCACGATTTCATCTTCGCTGGGTTCCACCACCTTGGCGGCGGCGCGTATGAATTCGGCGGCCATTTTGCGCGCCTTCTGTGCGTCGGCCGCTTCGTAAGCCTCCTTAATGTCGGTGTACAGCGGATAAGAGAATTTGGTGCCGAACTGCATGGTGTAGGAGGTGGCCGGCGGACGCGCTTGGGGTGGCGCCACCAACAGGACTTTGCTGTTGCGGAGGTGGTGTATGGTGCGGAACAGCGGTATGTAGGAATCCAGATCGGCGAAATCGCTCGACGCGATCAGGTCCAGCTTCTTCCCCATCTGCATCAGCGCCACTGCGTGAGTCCAAACGTGTCCGGAATACGGCAACGAGAACATCACCGCCGGGTGCCTGGAGTTGGTAATGGTCGCCAACATGCGGTGACTGTTGTTGACCAGGTTGAAAGCGAGAATGATGTCGGCATCGGCGGAGCGCTCCAGCCAAGCTATGACGTCACTCTGCGTCGCAACCAGTTCGCCGCCCGTGAAGCGGATCTGTCCGGGGTAGCGGCGTTCCACTTCGCCGAGGCGCGCCTCGATTTCGGCGACATCCTGCTTGATGTCGGCGTCGGGCCGCGGCCAACTCGGCGGTCCGCCCAGATAGATCTTCTTGACGATCGCAGGTTCATTCCAGGCAGCGGACGGCGCCGCCGGTGCGGCCATGGACAAACGTGCCAATGCGCCCGCGCCGGCGAGCGCGAATTGCCGCCGGGACAGAAAATGACGTTCCACCATGCATGCCTCCAAGCCCACCGCCGGTCGCGATGAGCCAGGGCCAACCGGCATTGCGGGTCTGTCTATTATGCCGCAAGTGTGAGGATTTGTTTGACCACCTCGGGCGTGATGTCCTGCCGCTCGCCCAGCCCGACCCAACCGCGCTTCTGGAGCCGTCCGGCGACGGCGTCGGCAACTTCCGCGCCCACGCCATAGGCCGACAGATGCGTCGCGACGCCCACGCTTTCAAAGAAGGCGCGCATCTTGTCGATGGCTTGCTCGATGCGCGATTCCGGCGTGCCTTCACGAATCCCGAACACGCGCTCGGCGAACTGCACCAGTTTTTCGCCTTTGGTGTCCGACTTCAATTTCAGCAGGCTGGGCGCGACGATGGCGAGCGTTTGCGCGTGATCCAAGCCGTGCAGCGCCGTGATCTCGTGCCCGATCATGTGCGTTGCCCAGTCCTGCGGCACGCCGACCGCGATCAGACCGTTGAGCGCCATGGTGGCGCACCACACTAGATTCGCGCGCGCGGCATAGTCGCTCGGGTTCGCGAGCGTCTTGGGGCCTTCCTCGATGAGCGTCAAAAAGATCGCCTCCGCCATGCGGTCCTGCAACGGCGAATTCACCGGGTAGGTCATGTACTGTTCAAGCGTGTGCACGAAGGCATCCACGATGCCGTTGGAGATCTGTCGCGGAGGCAGCGAGAAAGTGACCTGTGGGTCCAGCACCGAGAACTGCGGGTAGACCAGAGGGCAGGAGAACGGGAGTTTTTCCTTGGTGCTTTCGCGCGTGATCACCGAAAAACAGTTCATCTCGGAACCCGTCGCGGGCAATGTGAGGACGGCGCCGAGCGGCAAGGCCGCCGTGGCTTCTGCGCCGCGCGCCACCACGTTCCACGGGTCGCCCTTTCTGTAACATGCGGCGATGGCGATGAACTTGGTGCCGTCCAGCACGCTACCGCCGCCCACCGCGAGCAGGAAATCGACGGCTTCATCGCGTGCCAGTTCGGCGGCTTTCACGCACGTTTCGTAGCGCGGGTTCGGTTCGATGCCACCGAACTCGATCCACTGCCGCCCTTCCAGGCCCGCCTTCACCTGATCGTAGACGCCGTTCTGTTTGATGCTGCCGCCACCGTAGGTGACCAGGATTTTGGCTCCCGCCGGGATCTCACCGGCGATCGATGCGATCTGCCCTTTACCGAACAGAATCTTGACGGGGTTCTGGTACGAAAAGTTCTCCATGGTTGCTCCAGGTGTAGGATGGGCTCCTAAATAGTAATCTTACACAAGGTGATCCATGCAACGGCGTGACTTCGTTTCCGGGTATTCCTTGATGGTTCTGGCGGGCGACCTGCGCGGCGCACCACCGGAGTCCACCGCGCCCACCACTGCGAGTGGCGTGAGCGGTTTGGCAACGACCGATCTCGATACCGACATCGTGGTGGCGGGCGGCGGGCTGGCCGGCGTCTGCGCGGCGATTGCCGCGGCACGTAACGGCGCGCGAGTGGTGCTGGTGCAGGATCGGTCGCGGTTGGGCGGCAATTCGTCGAGCGAAGTGAAAATGCACGTCTGCGGCGCCGATGCGAGCGGCGGCCGTCGTGGGTGGCGCGAAAGCGGGCTGATCGAAGAACTGCGTCTGGAAGACGCTGTGCGCAACCCGCAATGTTCGTTCGAACTGTGGGACCTGCTGCTCTACGACAGAGTCCGTAGCGAGCCGCAGATCGAGTTGCTGCTGGACACCGCCGTGTGCGGCGTGGAACTTAGCGGCGGCCGTATTGAGCGCGTGCTGGCGCGCTCGGACCGCACTGAGCGCGCTTATCGCATACGCACTCATCACGCCATCGACGCGACCGGCGACAGTCGTCTGGCGCACGAAGCCGGAGCGCAGATGCGGCGGGGTAGGGAACCGCGCGCGGAGTTTAATGAGTCGCTGGCGCCCGAACAGGTTGACCCGCACACGCAAGGCAGCAGCATTCTATTCACTTCGCGTCAGTTCGATAAGCCCATGCCGTTCACGCCGCCCGCGTGGGCGCGCAAGATCACTCGCGAACAATTGCGCATGCGCCGGCCAAAATCCTGGGAATACGGCTACTGGTGGATCGAGTGGGGCGGCATGTTGGACACGATCAGCGACGACGCGAGGATCCGTCATGAACTGCTCTCGATTGTCATGGGCGTCTGGGACTACATCAAGAACAGTGGTGACTGTCCGGAAAGCACCAACTGGGCCATGGACTGGGTCGGCATGATTCCTGGCAAGCGCGACAGCCGCCGCGTGGCGGGCGATCACATCCTGACCCAGAACGACATTCTGCGCGGCGATATCGAAGATGCCGTGGCCATCGGCGGCTGGAGTATGGACGATCATCCTTCGGGTGGTTTCGACGATGAATCGCATAAACCCGCACAGCAAATCATGCCGCCGGATGCGTACAACATCCCGTTGCGCTCGCTCTATTCAGTCAACATCGCCAACCTCTTCATGGCGGGACGCAACATCAGCGCGAGTCATGTGGCGTTTTCTTCGGCCCGCGTGATGGCTACGTGTGCGGTGATCGGACAGGCTGCGGGCACCGCCGCCGCGTTGTGCCAAGCGTGGAAGTTGATGCCACGCGAACTGTACAAGCAGCGGCTTGCCGCGTTGCAGCAGAAGCTGCTCGAAGACGATCAGACCATCAAGAACCGTCGCAATGAGGATCCTCTCGACCTGGCGCGCCGGGCGCGCGTCAGCGCATCGAGCGAAGAGTCCGGAGCACCAGCGGCGAACGTGATCGACGGTTTCGTACGCGACATCCCCGGCAAGTCGGTTCATCATTGGGAGGGAAAACTGAGTGCCGAGGGCGCCTGGATCGAGCTTTCATGGATGAAGCCGCAACGTATCGGCCGGGTGCAACTCACCTTCGATACCGGCTTTTCCCGTGTGCTTACCTTGAGCGGCGAGGCCAGTGTGATGAAGCGCGTGATTCGCGGGCGGCAACCCGAAACGGTGCGCGACTACAAAGTGCTGGTGCGTCCGGCGGGCTCCAGCGAGTGGCGCGAAGTCGCGCGCGTCGAAGGCAACTATCAACGACTGCGCCGCCACAGTTTTGCCAGCGCGGAAGTGGACGCCGTGCGTGTGCACATCAGCGCGACGAATGGGGACCCGTCGGCGAGGTTTTTTGAGATACGCTGCTACGCGTGAGGCGTTCGATCTCGTCTAGAAACATTCGTGCCACGCGCGGCGCGTCGTAACGGCCGACAATCGCTTTGCCTTGCGCGGATAGCGCTACACGCCTTTCGGGATCGCGCTGCAATTCGGTGAGTGCGGCAGCCAACGCCTCGGCG
>CAZDIZ010000052.1:9246-34221 GCA_964505625.1 uncultured Solibacteraceae bacterium
ACGCCTTTCGGGATCGCGCTGCAATTCGGTGAGTGCGGCAGCCAACGCCTCGGCGCTTTCCGGTTCAACCAGCACACCCTGTGACAACACTTCCGGCACAGCGGCTGCACGCGCGGCAACGATCGGTTTTCCGGCGGCCATGGCTTCCAGAAAGACAATGCCGAAGCCTTCTTGCACGCTGGGCAGGCAGAACGCGTCGCAGCGGTTGTATTCGGCCGCGAGCGCGGCTTGTGAGAGATCGCCGAGCCACGTGACCGTGTTTTCCAGACGCTTTTCGCGCCAGATGCGCAGGAGACGTTCGCTCTCCGGCCCGCCACCGACGATGCGGAAGTCGATGTCGCGCGCGAATGCCGCCGCTTCCAGCAGCACGTCCAAGCGCTTGCGCGGATAGAAGCGGCACACGGTGAGCACAGTGAAGCGATCCGGATGCGCCGCGGTTGTATTTGCGGCAAATAGAGCGCGCCAGCCATCCAGATCGATCAGCTCCGGCACAATCGCCACCGGCTTTTCGATTCCATACAACTCGCGCAAACGCCTGGCGGCATAGTCACTAGTAGTTAGAACCGCACCGGCACGCCGCACATGGCGCGCTTCGCAAGCGGCCTGAATAGCCATGCTCCAGCGCACCGGGCCGCGTTCAAAGCGCATTTCGTCGGCGATGATGCCTTTGATGGATGCGACATGCGGCACACCGTCAAGGTGTCGCATGCGGTAGCCGTCCATGTCGAAGCCGACCACGCAATCGTAGGTGAGCACGCGCCGCCGGTGCAGCGTTTCGTTGAACCACAGACGCCGCAGAGTGAAATTGCCGCCGCTGGCTTCAGGCGCGGCGAAATCCACCGTCACGCCCAAGCGTTCGAGAGCGCGCGCGAGCACATGGATTCCCGCGAACGTACCGCTCCCCTCCAGAATGTTCAGTGGCGTCGCGGTGACAAATAGAAGCTTCAAATTTCAAAACACCCCGGCTATCGGTCCCATTCTCAGCTTATAATGTCTGATCGCAACGGACCTTTTCATCATGACGATCATCGCCAGGACCGCCCTGTTAGCCACACTCGTCGTTTCGGTGCTGTGCGCCGCACCAGGCCAAACCGATCCACGGCTCGCGAAAGCCTCGCGCGCGCCCCAGAACAACGGTTGGATTTTCGTTCACCTGGAAGGAGACCCGGCCACTCTCGGGTTTCAGCACGGGTATCTGCTGGCTTCGGAAATCGAGCAGGCGCACAAGCGCGTGCGCGCGGACATGACGCACGAAGGTGGGAGGTCCTACGCATACATGCGCAAGGTGGCGCAGGAGATCTTCTGGCCGCGGGTCGAGCGCGAGTATCGCGAAGAAATGCAGGGCATCGCCGAAGGTCTGAAGGCTCGCGGCGTGGCGCTCGACTTGTGGGACGTCGTTACGATGAACGCCTGGATGGAAATCTCCGGCTACTATCTGCCGTGGCTGGATCGAACCAGTCGCCGGACGGCGCCGGACCGCTGCAGCGCGCTTGTTGCCACCGGTTCCTACACGCGTGACGGCCGCCCCATCATCGCTCACAACAACTGGAGCGGTTACATGGACGGCGGCTATTGGATGATCATTTTCGACATGGTCCCCGCGCGCGGCCACCGCATTCTCATGGACGGCTTTCCCGGACTCATCCACAGCGGCGACGATTTCGGTATCAATTCCGCCGGGTTGATGATTACTGAAACCACCATCACACGCTTCCGCGGATTTGATCCCAAAGGCATCCCCGAATTCGTTCGCGCGCGCAAGGCCATGCAGTACGCTTCCTCCATCGATGACTTCGCGCGCATCATGCGCGAAGGTAACAACGGCGGCTACGCCAACAACTGGCTGATCGCCGACCGCAATCGCAATGAAATCGCCAGTCTCGAGCTGGGTCTGAAGAACGTAAATCTGTGGCGAAAGAAGGACGGCTACTTCGCCGGCGCGAACTTCCCGGTGGACCCGAAGCTCACGCGGGAGGAGACCACCTTCACCGACGATCCGGGCCTGAGCGGCAACGCGCGCCGCCGCCGTTGGGAGACGCTGATGGCGGAGAACAAAGGCCGCATCGACGTCGCCGCGGCCAAGCGCTTTTTGGCGGATCATCGCGACACAGTCACAGGGAAGGACGAGCCGAGCGAACGCACACTGTGCGGGCACATCGATCTTTCGCCGCGCGGCAACAGGCCGTGGCAGCCGCCCTACGGTCCGGCGGGCGTCATCCAAGCCAAGGTCGCCGATGACCGGATGGCGTCGCGCATGTCGTTCGAGGCGTTCCTCGGCCATCCGTGCGGCATCCACTTCAAGGCCGCGGAGTTCCTAAGCCGTCACCCGGAATTCAATTGGCAGAAGGGACTGCTGCGCGATCTTGACGCGTACTCGTGGACGCTGTTTGAAGTGCGCCGGTAGCCGCGGCCTCGTAGTAGCGCGCGCGCGTCCAACCGGCCGCGCGCATCTTTTCCGCGTTGGCGGTGAATACCACCTGGCAGCTTTTCTCGTCGTCCGGAGGAGGCACTTTGCGCCCGCAGGGCTCCACCAGCGCCAGGTACTTGAGGATGTGATAGACGTCGCACTCTTCCGGAAAGAAGCGGTCGAAGTCCTGCGTGCGGAAGCGCAGTCGCGCGCCGCGCTCCATGGCCCACCAGGCGATGTAAGCACAGCACTCGACGGTTTTCTCGAACCACGTGTTCTGCTCCGGCGTCGCTTCCAGATCGAAGAACAGTTCGAGCAGATTCTCTTGTTCGCGTTCGAATTCGCGCACCTGAAGCTCGCCGGTGTGCGCTGAAGCGCGCCAATCCACGTGGCGCGCACTTTCGAACGGCTCGTACGGGCGTATGCGATAGAAGTCGCTGCCACGGCCGCGGTAGTGCGCTGCGATCTCACCGCGTATCTCGCGCAAGAGGTCGTCGAAGTCGGCGCGCGGCGCCAGACGCGGGTAGACCAGCACTTCGCGCCGCAGCGTCACCTGTGCGTTGCGTTCGGTGAATCCGAAGGGAAAGCGCGTTGAGAACCGGAAGCTGTCTTCGCGATAGAGTCCGCGCCGCTCGAAGGTGGCTTCGACCATCTCCTCGACCGTCGCGCCGCCGGAAATCACGGGAAAGAACATCGCGGACGAAAAACTGCTGCCCGGTGCGCCTTCGAGGAGAATGGAGAACGATGGCGCCCAGCGCTTGTTGTTACGCAGGAAGATGCGGCCGGCCACGCCGTGACGCGCGGAAATGTGCTCAGGGAGCACCAGGTCCAGTTCCAGTCCGGCCAGTGAGAGTCGGCTGATGAAACCGGAGACCAGCAGCGCCGATAGCATCGCAGCGACAATCAGGAACAGCAGATTGTTCGCTGTGCCCACCGCAGCCACGCCGATCACGATCACCGCAAGCGTGTAGATCCAACCGGCCAACGTCACGCGTTGCCGTGCGCCGCCATCGGCCGCTGCTTTGAGCTTCTTCCAGACCCGTCGCATTTACCCGACCGCATCATGGCACAATTGGAGAACCATGTCGAGCGAGACTCGGAGTACTGCCTCCGGCGCCCCGCGGTTACAACGTGCGCTGACCCTTTGGGATTTGGTCTTCTATGGGATCATCCTGATCCAACCGACCGCGCCCATGCCCTTATTCGGAGTGGTGTACGCGGAAGCACGTGGACACGTGGTAACCACCATCCTGATCGCGATGATCGCCATGCTGTTCACCGCCATCAGCTACGGCCGCATGGCGCGCGCTTATCCCAGCGCCGGATCGGCCTTCACTTACGTGGGCCGCGAATTGCATCCTTCGCTCGGCTACGTCACCGGATGGAGCATGGCCATGGACTACATGCTCAACCCGGTGATCTGCACCATCTGGTGCGCCAAGGCGGCCGGCAACATTGTTCCCGAAATTCCATACGGCGTCTGGATCGTGTTCTTCGTGCTGTTGTTCACCGGCCTGAATCTGCGTGGCATCCGCGCCACCGCGCGCACCAATGAAGTGCTGGCTGTGGCCATGGGGGTCGTGGTTTTATGGATGTTCGCGGCGACGGTGCGGTATTTGTTTGCGCAGCCGGGGCTCGCCGGCAGCCACTTCCTCACGCCGTTCTACGATCCGGCAACATTCTCGGCGCCATTGATTTTCACTGGAACGTCCATCGCCGTGCTCACCTACATCGGGTTCGACGGGATCTCGACCTTGTCGGAAGAGGTCCAGAATCCGCGCCGCAATATTCTGCTCGCCACCGTCATCACCTGTCTGGTGACCGGCGTTCTGGCGAGTCTCGAAGTCTATGCCGCGCAGCTCGTGTGGCCTTCCGGACAGGCTTTTCCCGACGTGGACACTGCATATGTGCACGTAGCGGGCCGCGCCGGCGGATGGATTCTCTTCCAAGTGGTGAACATGACGCTACTGGTGGCCACCATCGGCAGCGGCAGCAGCGCGCAACTTGCCGGAGCACGTCTGCTCTACGGCATGGGCCGCGACAACGCGCTTCCGCAGCGCTTCTTTGGATCGATTGATCCGAAGCGCCACATCCCGCGCAACAATGTGATCTTCATCGGTGCGTTGGCTCTGGCGGGTGGTTTCGTGCTCAGTTACCAACTTGGAGCGGAGATGTTGAATTTCGGCGCCTTCATCGCTTTCATGGGCGTGAACCTGGCGGCCTTTGTGCGTTGTTTTGTACGCGACCGCCAGCACACGCTCGGCAACTTTCTGCCTCCTCTGCTGGGTTTCCTGATCTGCTTCTACATTTGGATGAACCTGCGTCCCACCGCCAAGCTCGCCGGATGCATCTGGGTGGTAGTGGGAATCCTCTACGGCGCCTGGAAGACCCGAGGATTCAAAGCCAGCCTGGTGAAGTTCGAAATGCCGGAAGAGTAATGAGCTAGACTGGTGGGTCACTGCAAATCATGTCTGAGTCCAGTTCTATCCCTCGCCGCGCGTTCTTGCGCGCGGGCACCGCGAACGCGTTTGCCGCGCCGTTCTTTGTTCGTAATCTGATCGCGGCTCCTCCCAGCGAAACTTTGCGGCTGGCCAGTTTTGGCGGCGGCAACATGGCGTTCTACACGCTGCGAGGCATTGCGGCGCACCGGAAGGTGAAGTTGGCCTGCGTTGCCGAAGTCGATTCCGCCATGATGGGTCCGTGCCGCCAGCAGTTCGGCGACGTCAAGGTATACCAGGACTGGCGCCTGATGCTCGATCGCGAACGCAAGAACATTGACATCGCCTGCGTGGGCACGCCGGATCACATGCACGCGCCTCAGGTGATGCGGTCGCTGCGCGAGGGGCTGCACGTCTACGCGCAGAAACCGCTGTCGCACGACATCTACGAAGCCCGCCGCCTGACCGAGTTCGCCCGCAAGAAGCGCGTGGTGACGCAGATGGGCATACACGTCCACAACAGCGCGGACTACAAACGCGCCGTGATGCTGGTGCACGCGGGTGCGATCGGCAAGATCAAGGAAGTGCATTCCTGGAGCGAAAAAAAGTGGGGCGACTCCGCTCCGTTGCCCGAGCATTCCGATCCGGTTCCATCCACACTCGCCTGGGATTTGTGGCTGGGCGTCTGCCAGCCGCGCCCGTACGTCAAGGGCTATTATCATCCGGGGAACTGGCGCAAGCGGATCGATTTCGGGACCGCCACGTTCGGCGATATGGGTTGCCACATCGTCGATCCCGTCGCCAGCGCTCTACAGTTGACCGCGCCGATTTCGGTGCGCTCGGACGGTCCCGCGCCCAGCGGTCACAACTGGGCCATCGACGCGCGTATCCGCTACGTCTTTCCGGGAACGCCATTCACCGCCGGTCAGACGGTCGAGGTCTATTGGTACGATGGCGACGAGCGTCCGCCCAAGGAAATCCTCGAGCTGATCGAGTCGAATCCGGTTCCCGGACAGGGCTCGATCTTCGTTGGCACCAAGGGCGTGATGCTAGTGCCTCACCGCGCCGTGAATCCGATTCTGTGCCCGGCCGCGCAGTTCAAGGACTACCCGATGCCGGAAGCGCAGGCGGTGAATCACTACACCGAATTCGTCGAAGCGGTCCTTGGCAACACGAAGACCACCACGCCGTTCGATTATTCCGGTCCGTTGACCGAAACCGTGTTGCTCGGCACCATTGCCACGCGCTTCCCGCACACCACGCTGCGCTGGAATGCCGCGAAGATGAAGTTCGACAACGCCGACGCTACACGCCTCGTGCGCCGCAAGTACCGCCGCGGTTGGAGCGTCAAGGGACTCAGTTGAGCCGCCGCCGTCACGCGCGGTATGCGCGCACCTTTTCCATGGTGCGGTTGACGCTGGCTGCGTCGGGCGCTTGCTTCACCTTGTAGAAGACACCGCCCACCAATTGGCGCTTCTCAAGCCGTTCGACGAAGACGTCATACGGAATCTGCGTGACGAAGGGCAGGGTAGCGGCGCGCTGGCGCAGTTGCGGCAGTACGTCGATCGCAAGTGGATAGCCGCGATCGTCGCCCAGGTAGAGCGCCCTCAACTTCGAGATACTCGCAACGGCCTCCAACAGATGCCGCCCGTTGCCGTGCAGGTGCATCACGCCGCCGTCGAAATTCGCAAACATGCGCTCGACCGGTTCGCGGCCCCACTGCTCGAAGTAGCGCACGCTGGTCATGTGGTACGGGTCCACGCTCTCGCTCACCACGCGGCCCGGAATCCACTGCGCCATGTTGCTGACCGTGCCGCCAGAAAACAGCGGCACGTGCTCGAAGAACATCTGCTGCACCATGAGATTCAGGTCGTAGGCGAAATCCACCGCCCGGTGCACCATCTCCGGCTCATCAGTGAGCGATGTGTACGTGGCTGTCGCCCCAACGAGCTCATAGACGAAGTTGAGGGCGTCGATCATGATGAAGTGGCTGATGCCGTAACGCCCCGCGGCGCCTTCCACGAACAGCTTCATCTGATGGCGGTAGCGTTCGAGCCACGGACTCGATTTCGGATCGGGCAGACGGTCGAAGTCCGCCCACTCCTTGAGCAGCGGCGGAACCATCGACGATACCCAACCATTCTCCGGATGCGCCACAAAGCGCACGTCGCCGCCCACCAGACCGCCGTACAGGCCTTGGTCGAATTCGCTCAAATATGCGCAAGGCACCGAATCGTCTTCGAGCGCGGCATGCACCGCGAGCGCGTCCTGCCAGAAAGCGACGCGCTCTTGCGGATCCGGATACTCGCAAAATGGCGTGGGGTACCTGGCGGCGAACCGTTCAAGCGCCGGGTTGGGAATCTCGAACGACGCGAAAACCTGATCCAGCGCTTCGCGCGCGTACAACTTGCGCAGCCGCTCCACTACCTCACCAACATTCGGCTTGTAAGCTAGCGTCTCCATGACGCGCACTCCTTATTCGATCGAATAGCCTTGCGTTGCGATCCTGGTCGACAGGATGTCGGCTTCGTGGCCGTGCAGCTTGAAGATCTGACGCACCAGGTCGGCCACCTGTTCGTAACCGCGCTCAAAGAACACCAACACAGACGGACCAGCGCCACTCAACACGCAACCGAGCAAGCCCGGAGCGCGCAGACGCACGGCTTCGGCCAGCCCCGGCACGAGCGGACAGCGGTACGGTTGATGAAAGCGATCTTCCAGCGCCACCGGAAACGCACTGGTGGTGCCCGTGGCCATGGCGGCGATCAACAACGAGGCGCGCTGCACGTTGAACACAGCATCCTCGCGCGAATACGTCGTGGGGAGCACCGCGCGCGCTTCGCTCGTTGGAAGGATGAAATCCGGCACCACCACGGCCAGGCCGAAGTGTTCGGGCAGTTCCAAACGGATGGACCGTGCGACGCCGCCCGAATCGATCGCGCTGGCGACGATGGACCCAAGCACGCAGGCCGCCACGTTATCCGGGTGGCCTTCGATCTTGGCGGCCTCGTCGAGAATGCGTGGACGTTTCCAGCGCAGTCCGAGGAGGTGATCGGCGATCACCACGCCGGCGGTCAACGCCGCCGCGCTCGACCCCAGGCCCTTCCCAATCGGAATATCGTTGCGAATTTCGATCTCGACCGGCGGAAGCTGGCCGCCGACATCCTGCGCCACGGCCAGCGCGGTTTGCCAGATGAGATTGTCTTCGCTAGGCGGAATCAACTCCGCGTCGCGGCCGCTGACACGGATGCTAAGCCGGTCGGCGGCACGGAAGCGGCATTCAAGATAGATGCCCAGCGCCAAGCCGAGCGAATCGAAACCGGGCCCGAGATTGGCGCTGGATGCGGGAACACGCAGAGTTCTCCAAGACATCGGTCGTGGCGGCCTATCCTCCGAGGACGACCTTCTGTCCTTCGCGGCAGGAGCGATACACACTGGTCACCAACTCCACGGCGCGATAGCCTTCTTCGCCGGAAACTAGCGGCTGACGGCCCGTACGAATGGCTTCGCCCAGGTCGGTGAACTGCCGCTCGAAGGGGGTGAGGGAAATGGCCATCGGATCGGATGCGCCCGAGGCGACATCGCTACAGACAGGCGCGGGTTCGCCCGAATCGTCCTGGACGTTCCAAGTGGTCAGCCGGTCGCCCGAGACAATCGCCGAGCCCTTGGTGCCGTGGATTTCCATGCGCTCGGTGTAACCGGGCCAGAACGCCGTCGAGGCTTGAATCACACCGGTGGCGCCGTTCGCGTATTTCATCACCGAACAAACCACGTCCTCGGATTCGATCTTGTGCAGCGCCGACAGTTGCCAGTAGGCGTACAACTCCTTCACCGCGCCGATCAGATAGAGCAGCACGTCGGCCTGGTGAATCCCCTGGTTCATCAACGCGCCGCCGCCTTCGGTGGCCCAACTGCCTTTGATCGGCCGCGAGTAGTATTCGGCCGAACGATACCACTTCACGTAGGCGTCGGCTTGGAGAATCTTGCCCAGCCGTCCATCGGCGATGGCTTTCTTCAGGAACTGGATCGAATCGTCGAAGCGATGCTGGCTCACCACGCCCAACGTGATGCCGGCCTTGCGTGCGGTTTCGAGCATCTGACGCGCCGTTTCCAGGTTCGTCGACATCGGCTTCTGCACCTGGACGTGTTTCTTGGTTTCGGCGCAGATCTCAATGGGCTGCAACCGGAAGTCCGGGAACGTGCAAACGTCCACCAACTCCACCTTCGGATGGCGGCAGAGTTCCTGGTACGTCTTCACGAATTCGCAGCCAAACTCACCGCAGAACCTCTCGCCGGCCTTTTCGCTGATGTCGGTGCACACCACGACATCCCAACCAATGTTCTTGTATGCTTGCGCGTGTTTATAAGAAATTGCACCCGTACCGATGAGTCCTACTCGCACTCTGGTATCCTCCTTTTCCTTCGGAAACGCTATTACAGACCGTGATTGGTCCCGCAGATGGACACTTCAAAGCCCAACTCGCGGAACATGGCGGCCTTGGCCGCGAGTGCCAGATTGGCGCCCGCCGCGTCCGGCGCGTAGGCCACCTGAATGTGGTTCGACTTGTGGCGCGCCATGAACTGATTGCGCGACACGCCATAAGTGATTGTCTGCATCATGGGCCACTGCGGCGTGGTGATCTTCCAGCGCCGTTCATTCTCTTCCTGTGGGAGTTCGACGGCGCAACCGCGGCCGATGTCCACCTTCAACTTGCCGCTGTCGACGAACACGCGGCTCCACACGATTTCGCCCGGCTTCGAGATGCCCTTGATCGAACCGCCGCCCATCCGGAAGTACATCGGAGGCTGGCGTTCGCTGGACGAACCGGCGTACCCGCCGATCAAATGCGCCGGCGGCACGGCACCGGAAATCTCGAATACCCACACGAATTCTTTCTTGCCGTTGACCTGGAAGTCCTCGCCGTAACGCACATCGTGCAACGTCGTTTCCGGAGAGAAGCCCAGCTTGTTCCAAATGCGGTTGGTGACCAGCGCATCGACGCCCGCGCATTCGTCCACTTCGTTGAAGTGCGGAATGGCCTGGCCTTCGAACAACACGCGGCCCTTCGCGTCGGTAACTGGAGGACGGTCCACGTTGTTGAGCAGTCCTTCGACCAGGTCCGAAGCCGGCGCCAGATCCTTCAAGCCCTGTTGGTATTGGATGCCGATCATGGCGCAGCCAAACTCGTCGGCGATGCGCACGGCGGCAATGTACATCTTGCACTGTTCGAGAATCTGCGCGTCGGTGAGATCGGTCTCCGGATTCGGTCCGGTGACGAACTTCATGCCCTTGGCATCCAGCCAGTTGCGTACCTGCTGCGCTTCCGCATCCGGCACTGTGCGCATAGCCGCATACAGCGCCGATTGGCTCAACCGTTCCTTGCAGACGCCGATCTTGAACAATAGTTCATCCTGGATGATGGCGTTGTACATGCCCATGCAGCCTTCATCGAAGATGCCCATGATGGCCTTGTTTTCAACCAGCTCGCGCGCCAGCGCGGATCCGATTTCCTCGGCGGCCGGCGGTAGCGTGTAGGCGCTCAGCTTGACGGCATGGCTGGTGTCGTGACGCACCGGCTTGCCCGAAAGCCAGTTGCGCAGCCGGCTCAGGAAGTACTGATCGGTGAAGTCTTCGCTCCACAGCGTGGTGTACTTCACGCCGGCCTTGGTCAAACCCGCGTTGAGATTGAGCATTCCAACCAGGCCCGGCCACTCGCCGCTCCAATTGGCCACCGTGAGAATCGGTCCCTTATGTGTCAGCAGCCCCGGTAACACATGATGGCTGTACTGCCACACCGCCTCGGCAACCACCACCGGTGCATCCTTGGGGATCTTGCGGAAGACTTCGATGCCTTGCTTCTGACTACCGATGAAGCCATGGCCTTCCACGGGATCGTACTCGTGCCCTCGCACGACCTCGTAACCTTCCTTCCGGATGGCGGCCATCACGGCCTCCTCCATGCGCTGTTGTGCGGGCCAGCACATCTGGTTAGCGGATAGGCGCAGATCTCCGCTGGCAACAAGGATTACTGGTTGTGACATGAATCCATTCTGCCACTGTTCGAGGCGTGCCGGGAAGGTGCCGTCAGCCCACGTGGGACGGTAGCGCGGCGGGGGCCACGCAGGACTCGCGCCGGATCAATCGCGTGGGGATGGTGAACTGCTGCGGTGGAAGCTTCGGGTCGGCGATGCGGCGCAAGACCATCTCCACGAGTTGGCCGCCGACTTCCTCGGGAAAGCAGCGCACGGTGGTGAGCGGCGGCCGCAGTAATTGCGCCTCGCTGTCGTTGGATCCGCAAACGCTCACGTCCTCGGGCACGCGCAAGCCGAGATCGCGCACTGCGCGGCAGGCGCCTTCGGCGGTTGCATCCGTGCCGGCAAAAATCGCCGTCGGACGATACTCGTTCGTGAACAATGACTTCGCGGCCAGGTAGCCCACCTCCCGCTCTGGAGCGTGAATGCTGGAGGTCCGCGGCGCGAGGCCGGCTTCCATCATGGCTTGTGTGTAGCCTTGATGGGTGCGTTGAAACCAGGGCAGCGTCGTATCTCCGACGTAGCTGATGTTCTGGTGCCCCAAAGAAACCATATGGGACGTGGCTTCATACGCGCCACGCACGTCGTCCACAAAGACCACATCGTGTTCGGCGGGCTGCCAGTCGCCAATCACGTTGTTTCCATATACCACGTACGGCACACGACGCCGCTCCAGCGCATGCAGCAGGTTCGGGTGATTCGTACCGGCGACCACAAGTGCCTGCACAATACTGCGCCGGAGCACGATGGGCGGAATGTGCACGTCCTTAGCGTCCACTTCCTGCGGATAGTCGTGCGAAAGGAAGAGCAGATCCCAGTTTCTGGCCCGGCACTGTGCCTGCGCGCCGAATAGAACGTGCGCGTGGAACGGGTGCAACACATTGCGATTCGACAGTAAGAACGCCAGAACCTTGGTAGTCGCCTTGGGTTCCAGTGCCACGCCGAGATCGGCGGCGGCGCGCCGCACACGATCCTCGACATCAGCGGTGACATTGGCGTTGCCCGTGGCGATCCTTGAGACCGTCGACAGGCTCACTCCCGCCTTCTGGGCGACGTCGGACAGAGTGGAACGCTTAGTCATGGCTATATCCGGAGAATGGAAAGTTTCATTCTATTTGAGTGACATCGTGGTGTCAAGGTTGAAAGTTGCGTGTATAATGTGAGCAACTTGCAAAAAGTTGTTGACATGTTCCCGCGCGATGCCTACAATTAAAACCACAAACGACTTTCTGATCTTGTCTCGCGAATGCACTCACCGAGGGCCGCGCGGGCGCTGGGCATGGCAGTAGATTCTGGCAAGGTGTCGGCGCGCTCGGCGCGGATCTCCTTGTCAATTAACCAATTAATCAACGGGAGTGATCTGCTATGTGGAGTACTGGATGTATACGGCGCCTGCTGACATGCCTAGCGGTGCTAGCTCTCATTGTCGTAACCGCCAGCGGGCAGTTCTACTACGGCAGCCTGACAGGAACGGTCACGGACTCCACCGGTGCCACCATCGCCGGTGCGTCGATTACGCTGACTGAATTGTCCAAGGGTACGGTCTCCAAGACCGTCGCCAACCAGGCCGGCATTTATGTAGCCGGCAACCTAACCCCGGGTAAGTACCGCCTGGAAGCCGAAGCCAATGGCTTCAAGAGATTCACGCAGGACCCGGTGTTGGTCGAATCCGGCCGCGCCTTCACGATTGACATTTCCATGCAGGTCGGCGGTGTTAGCGAGTCGATCATCGTGTCTGGCGCCGCGCCTATTCTCGAAACCGAATCCGGCAAGACCACCCTGACGCTCGATGGAAACATGGTCTCGAAGATGGTCGTGGGAGTAACGGCTCACGCCGACCTGCGCACGGTTGTCATGACGTTGCCCGGCACCTCTTATGGCACCGACACTCGCATGATGATCTCCGGCGCGCGGAGCAACGAAGTGCGTTGGGATTATGATGGCATCGCCAGTCGCAACCCCACCACCGGCATGGCGGGCTCCGAGCACAGTCTTGTTATCCAATCGATTGGCGAGTACAAGTTCACGCTCGTGAACGCGGGCGCAGAGTCTCCGGCGCCGGCGCAGCTATCGTTTCTGACCAAGAGCGGCACCAACGAGTTTCACGGCAATGTCTCCTGGTTCACGGCTCACTCGTTCATGGCTGCCGGCAACCATAACTTGCCGGCAGGGTCGAAAGTGCCCTTTTCGCGTCAGACTTTCCTTGGCTATCAGGTGACCGGTCCGGTGTACCTTCCGAAGCTTTACAACGGCAAGAATCGTACGTTCTTCATGAACACGCTGGAATATCACAACATGCCGTCGCGAACATACTCCTATGCCACCATGCCTACCGCCGCCATGCGGGCAGGCGACTTTTCGAACTACAGGAGTTCGCAGGGTGTGATGATCCCGATCACGGATCCCACGACGGGTCAGGTATTCTCCAACAACCAGATCCCGACCTCGCGGATCTACACCGGTTCGCAGAACTATTTGAACGCTTACTACCCCATGCCCAACGTCGCGACCACCACATTCTCGAACAACTACTACGGTCTCGACACCATCAGCCAGAACATTGGCTGGCGCTGGGATGCGCGCATCGATCACTCGATCAATCAGAACAACACATTCTTCTTCCGTGTCAACCAGTTTCAGAATCCAGATAACGCCACCAATACGCATCGCGGCTCGGGCGCCGACTTGTCTGCGTTTCATATCTTTGCGTTTCAGGTTTCAGACACACACACCTTTGCTCCAAATCTGTTGAACGAGTTCCGCTGGGGCGTAACCGGAACGGGCACTCACCAAAGAGCGGGTGTGAACGCGGCCACAACCATTAAGATGCTCGGCATAACGGGCATATCTGAGGCACTTTATCCGCCGGACCGAATGAACATGCCGGATATCAGCATCACTGGAATCGCCGGTCTGAGCGCATATGGTCATAGCGACAACCGCGCACACCTCTGGGATTTCTACGACAACGTCACCTACGTTCGCGGGCGTCACTCATTCAAGTTTGGAACGGCCTTCAATCGAAACGGCAAGACATCGCTGTCCTGGCCTTCGCCTGGAACCTTCGGCTTCAGCGGAACGCACTCTGGTTTTGGCCTCTCGGATTTCCTCCTGGGTATCCCGTACACGGCGACCAATCCATATCCGCGGGCGGCATTGGGTGATTCGGACTTGCGCTATTGGGCGCTGTCATTCTACGCACAGGACGACATCAAGTTGACACGGCGGTTAACGATCAACGCGGGTCTGCGTTGGGATACCACGTTTCCTGCTCAGGAAGTTCACGGCTTGTATTACAACTTCGACCAGTCAACGGGTAATCTGATCATGCCCAGCCAGACAGCAATTGATGCCATCGTGCCCAGTTTTCCCAGTCGGGCGTTCGGCACGGTGAAAGTGGTAACTGCGGAGCAGGCCGGCTATCCGCATAACTTGCGGCATACGGATTGGAATAACTTCGGGCCACGCCTGGGAATCGCTTGGCGTCCGTTGGGTGACAAGTTTGTCGTCCGGACGGCTTACGGCATCTACTACGATCACATCAGCAACTCGACGAGTACCGACGAAGGGCCATGGGGTGGTTCAGCATCTTATACCAACGTGATCACGAAAGGGGTGCCAATCTGGCAGTGGCCCCTGGCGTTCCCGAGTTCGGGCGCTTACTATTCGAGCACGGTGAGCATCAACGGCGTGAATCCGAATTTGAAGAACCCTTACGTTCAACAATGGAACTTCACGCTGGAACGCCAAGTCGGCGACTTCCTGTTGCGTTCGCAGTACGTGGGCAGCAAAGCCACCAACCTGGCATGGGTGCACGATCTGAATACGCCCTATCCCAGCACGACGGCGTTTTCCACCAGCCGCCGGTATTACCAGCAGTATGTTGGCATGAGCTATCGGGATCAGGGCGGCAACAACACTTACAACGCTCTTAATCTGGCCGTGGAGCGGCGCATGCGCAACGGCTTTACGTTGAATGGAAATTACAGCTTCCAGAAAGACCTCACCGACAGTTACGAGGCTGGCGAGACCACCAAGCTCAAATACGGGGCCTACAACGGCAATTTCTTCCGCTCGAAGTGGAAGGGCAACGAGACGCACGTTCCCCGGCATCGCTTTACATCCACCTGGCTATATGAGCTACCAGTGGGCCGCGGCAAGAGGTTTGGCTCCGGCGCATCGGCGTTGCTCGATCGCTTCATCGGTGGCTGGACCTGGACGGGAGTTGCGAACATCGAAAGTGGGTTCTGGGTGAGCCCCTATTACAGCAGCGGGCCAGACACTACCGGCACGAACTCGAAGAGCGGCGTTCCAGAGCGCATCGCCAACGGTGTTCTCAGCAACAGTGGATTACATCCCGGGAGCTTTTTCCTGGACACGACAGCTTTCGTCCTTCCGTCTGCCAACATCGGACGTTTCGGCAGCTCCGGCACTAACTTCATGCAGGAACCCAGTTGGTGGGTTTGCAGCATGAGCATGATGAAAGTCATCCCCATCAAGGAGAAGGTGCGGATGGAGATCGAAGCGCAATTCGACGATGTGTTCAACCACGGCTACTGGTGGCACGGCGCCTTCAGCGGCGGTTTGAACATGTCGACTCCGGCGACCTTCGGTCTGATGACCGGCAGTTATCGCGGCAGCCGTACCATCGCATTCAACACGCGCATTGCCTGGTAGGCGGGTACGCCACTGAACTACTCCGGCGCGGGCGGACCGAAGCTGCACAGGTCCGCCCGCGCCTTTTCCAGTGCACCGTTTCGCCACCTCCAGCCTTTGATAACCTTACAGATTGCAGGAACACGACGCCAGAAACGTTCACGGAGTGCCGGAGACACTCATCCGCCGGCAACTGACGCTCATTCTGGACAGTGCGGAATTCACCGCCAGCAAGCGAGCCAGCCATTTCCTGAAATTCGTTTGCGAAGCGGCGCTGGAAGGCCGTACCGATATCGAGCAGAGCGAGATTGCCAGTGCGTTGCTCGATCGTGGAGAAGATTTCAACCCGGTCGAGGATGCCTCGGTTCGCAAGCTGGCCACGCTGACCAGGCAGCGGCTGGATGCGTACTATGCCGGACCCGGCAAGGACGATCCGGTTGTTATCCTAGTCCCGCCACGATCCTACGTCCCGCGGTTCCGTTTGCGTGGGAACGCCTTACTTCCGGAAGTTGTACCGGGTTCACGCCGTCGCGCGTGGCCTTGGGTTCTTGCGGTCGCGGTGCTGCTGCTGGTGCCCGGTGCCGCTGTGTGGCTCTGGAAGCGTCCGGCAGCGCCGGCTGGCGGTACGTATCTGTTAACCGCGCACAAAGGCGAGATCATGGCGCAGCGCAACGATGCCAAGCCGGATGCCATCCGTGTGGGGGGAGCGGTCGGTACCACCGAAACGGTAGTTGCGCGAATGACCTTCACACCCAACCAAGATTTCGAGCAGGCCGGCATCATGATCTTTCAGGATGCCGACAACTACGTCAAGCTTGGCCGCTGCATGTTGCGCCGCACGCAATTCGAGTTCACCTCCGAACAGGCCGGATCGTACCGGCGCTCCTATCCGAGTTCTTTCACTTACGACGCCGTGGGGCAGACGGGCGAGCCCGTCTGGCTGGCCATACGGCGCAACGGCGAGGAGTTCCGCGCGTACACGAGTTTGGACGGCCGCCGCTGGCAGCGGATCGGCGAAATCCAGCGAGTGAAGCTTTCCACATCCAATACCCGCGTGGCGGTGTTCGCCTTCGCCGACAACGAGGCTGCGCGTCCATCCCTGGCGCGCTTCGAGCACGTCGGCATCAACCCGCCGGTTCCGGACTGGGATGGCGAGGGTCCGGACCTCGCCAAACTGGACATATGGAAAGAAGAGAACGCCTGCGCCGACGGTGCGCGCAACTCGACACCGGATTTGCTCGAATGGAGCTTCCCCGATGCTGCGCAGCGCTGCTCCTGGGATCTTCGACGGCCGGTGCCCACCGGGGATTGGGACCTGACTGCCATTGTGGACGGCCTCACCTGGTCGCGTGCTTTCGTCGGCATCCAGGTCTTCGGCGACAAAGCGGTGGTGAATCTGGTCCGCAGCAACTCGAACGGTGGAACCATCTCTCTCATGAAAGGGCCGGAGTACGTTGCTCAACGCCGGGATCTTCCAGGCAGCCCGCCAATTGCCTTGCGGGTGCGCGCGATGAGCGGTGTGTTGACGGCGAGCGCCGGCCGCACACTGGACACGCTGGAGCCGTTTGGACGGATCGCGTTGCGCGATGTTGGCAGCCATTTGCGCAGTGGTGTACGCGTCGGCCGCGGCGCGAAGCACGACGAAACGATGCTGGCGCCCGCCGGCATACGTTGGGTTTCGGCCGAACAGCTCAGTCTTCACAACTTCCGCCAGTAGAGTCACTTGGTTGCCTGGAACGTAATGGGAACAGGCGCGGAACGAAGCGGAACGTGGTCGGCGGACCTTATTCCACTTCCGGCACCTCACTGCGGATGGTACTCTCCAGTCTCGATGTAGTTCACCTGCAACAGGGGAGTCATTCGTGAAAGGAGAAATATGAGGAGTGTTCGTTCACTAATTCCGTGTTTGTTATTGTTTCTTGCGGTGACCTGCGCACCGGCGTTTGCCCAGGCAACGTTCGGTTCAATCGTGGGCAATGTCACCGATGCAACGGGCGCCAGCGTGGCGGGTGCTGCCATCACCGTCGTCAATGAGGGTACCGGTATCAGTCGCGGAGCCGTTTCCGACGCTCGCGGCGCTTACGAAGTCACGCACCTGATCGGGGGCCGCTACAGCGTTGCCGTAAGCTCGACGGGCTTCAAGAAATTCGAGAATAAGGGTATTGTGCTTGAGAACCTGCGCACACTGCGCATCGACGTCAAGCTGGAGGTGGGAGCGATTCAGGAGCAGGTGACCGTGTCGGGTGCCGCGCCGGTGATCGAAACCGAATCCAGCACCATTTCCGCCATGCGCAATACCAAACAGTTGGAGGACATGCCGCTGAACCTGCGGAGCCTGCAAGGATCTCTTGGCGACACCGGTGCCTGGGCCTATGTCAATACGGTCCCCACCGGGACCGGCCGCGGCGTCACCATGTCGGCCGGCGGCAGCCGCGCCAGCATGTTCGACGTGAACGTGGACGGTATTAGCACCCGTTCTCCCATGAACGGAAATCTTCTTCCTACCGCTCCAGCGCTGGAGGCGGTACAGGAAGTTCGCTTCGACTACGTCAACAACCGCGCCGAGTTCAGCGAGGTTGCCAACATTTCCATGGTGACCCGCTCGGGCGAGAACCAGTTCCACGGCCGCGCTTCTTGGGACCTGGGTAACCGGGCCATGAATGCGCGTGGCTTCTTCGACACCGCGACGGCGAAAGCCAATCGTAACGATCTGGGCGGAGTCATTAGCGGTCCCATTAAGCGCAACAAGGCCTTCTTCCTGGCGGATTACGAAGCACAACGGTGCCGCCAGGAGTCGTCCAAGATCTACAGTGTTCCCACGTTGAAGATGCGGCAGGGCGACTTCTCGGACCTGTCGGTCACTTTGAAGGATCCGCTGAACGGCGACACTCCATTTCCAGGCAAGGTGATTCCCAGCAGCCGCATCTACTCGGGATCAGCGGCCTACCAGAACAAATACTATCTGGAACCGAACTACGGGGCCGCCAGCAACTACTCTTCGAATTACCGTGGCCTGTTTGCGTTTGCGCCCCGGCAGGATCACCTCACGACTCGTGTCGACTATCATTTTTCGAACGCCAACACGGCGTACGTGCGGGTTACGTATCAGCGTTCCTTCTATCCGATTCCCGAGTCGGTGACTCCGGCTTACGGGGTGGGGATTCGCGAGCAGGTGCGCAACAACCGGAACGTGGCGTTCTCGGATACCTGGACCATGACTCCGAGTCTCATTAACGAGTTCAAGGCGGGTTTTTCGCGGAACTACAATCCCCGCGAAGGATCGCTATCGGGTAGCGAGATGGTATCCGTGTTGGGAATTAAGGGCTTGGCGGCGCAGGCGGAACGCCCGCGCAACATTCCGAGCGTGTCTATTTCCGGTTTCTCGGCCGTGCAATCGCGCGACGGCTACTATCCGGCTGAGAACGTCTATCAGTTCTCCGATCAGGTGACCTATATCGCCGGACGTCACACGCTGAAGACGGGCGTGGATTTCGCTCCGCAACAGTCGAATCAGACGCCAACCACAACGTTTGGAGGGTATTCCTTCGCGAACACCTTCAGTGGTTTCTCGTACTCCGACTTCTTGCTCGGGATCCCTCTCTCGACTGCGCGGTCCTTTGCCACGCAGCCTTCGACCGCTTCGTATTATTTTCTCAACGGGTTCTTACAGGACGACTTCCGTGTGAATGCCCGCTTGACGCTCAGCTACGGCCTTCGTTACGAATACAACAGCCCGCCGCGAGATCGCTTTGACGTGATCTACAATTTCGACCCGGCCGCGGGCCAACTGCTGGTTCCGAATCAGACCGCCGCCGCTAAGGTGGTCTCGATTCTGCCTTCGGTCTACACGCCCGTGCTCGCGGGTCAGGGGGGCTATCCGGAGCGGACTCTGCGCAACGCCGATACGAATAACTTCCTTCCGCGTTTCGGGTTTGCATACCGGCCGTTCAGCAACAACAGAAGTGTGATTCGCGGCGGATACGGGGTGTTCAGTGACAGCTTGACGGCCTACCATTTCACAAGGATGTACGGCGGTCCGTACACGGGGTCGGAGGCGTTTACCAACACCATAAAGAACGGAGTGCCCGCGCTGACGCTCCAGTATCCGTTCCTTGACAAAGGCACTGGTAACATCACGGCCGGGAATCTGAGTGTCAGCGGCAACGCGCTCAACCTACGCAACGCCTATGCACAACAGTGGAACATGACCCTGGAGCAAGATCTGGGGCACATGCTCGGGTTGCGCCTGTCCTACATCGGGACCAAGAGCACCCAGTTGCTGTACCAACGCAATCTCACGCAGCCGCGAGCCAGCACCACGCCCTTCACTACCAGCCGCCGGGTGTACCCGAATTACGCCGGCGTCAACATGCTCGAAAATGGTGGGAACGCGATCTACAACGCCTTTTCCACCGAAGTGGAGCGCAAATGGTCAAAGGGACTTTACTTCCAGGCAGCCTGGACCTGGCAGAAGAGCCTCACGGATGTGGACGAATGGTCCGGTACCGCGGAAGCTGGTGTGCAAATCGAGGACGCCTACGATCGAACCAGAGAGCGCGGCAATTCGAGCTATCTTCCTCGTCAGCGCTTCATTAGCAGTCTGATTTGGGAATTGCCTTTTGGGAAGGGAAAGCGGTTGCTGACTGGGCCGGGCGTGCTCCAGTGTGTTTTCGGCGGGTGGGAAATGAGTGCCAGTTATATTGCCCAGACCGGACGCTTCTTCACACCGTCATATTCCGGCACCGACGTCTCCTATACCAACGTGTACGGTGGACGGCCGGACCGCATCAGTGACGGCAACCTGGATGCCGGCAGCCGTAGGGTGGCCAGGTGGTTCGACGCTTCCGCCTTCGTGGTTCCCACCGCGGGGCAGGGACGTTTTGGCAACGCGGGCAAAAGCATCCTGATTGGGCCGGGACAGCAAACCATGAATCTGGCGGCGTTCAAGGATTTCCGCTTCACCGAACGCCTAAAGCTACGCTTCCAGGGCAGCTTCACCAACGCCTTCAACCATCCGAACTTCGGCACGCCGAACGCCAACATCTCGGTGCCGTCTTCGGTGGGCACTATCACTTCCATCGACGCGAACGACTACAGTATCTCGGGCGCTCGCGCCGGATTGGTGGGTATTCGCTTGGATTTCTAGTTGCTTCGACAGGCAGGCGCCAGTTCGACGGGCGCCTGCCTTATTCTATTCTGGACGTCCCATGACACCACGACCCGTTTTCACGTTTCTGTTCTTTCTACTGACTGGAGTTCTCTCGGCCGGCGTCACCGTCGAACATGCGACGGCTGACGATGCGGCGCTCCAATTGGCAGTGTCGGAGTTGACTCGCGCGCTACCGGCATCAGGCGCGCACGTCGTGTTGCGTGGTAGTGGGGCGTTTCTGGTTGGCGACACCGCCGAAAATCAGGGCTTCGAAATCCTGCCTGAAAACGGGCGACTCGTGGTGCAATCGAAAGGCGCCGGCTTGATTTACGGTGCGTTCCGCCTGGCCGAGATGATTCGCCGCGACGGGTTCAATCCGCGGCTTCGGCTTCGCGAACAGCCCGCGTTCGCCGAGCGCATGTTTTCCTACGAAGGCACAGTGTTGAATCTGCCCGATGAAGGCTACTACTTCCGCAACCGGCCGTACGTGAACCCATTCACCATCCGCGAACAGGCCGAGGCCGCGCGCACCGCCATGCGGCACCTGCTGCGCTATGGGTTCAACAGCATCACGTTCCTGCACCTGAATCTGGAGGACTACGTCGACTACGACCAGTTGGGCGACGGCTTCAAGGTCTACGCCGCTGACAGTCACCATCGTGTGCGCTCGAAAGAGTTCTGCCGCGTGTTGCGCGAAGTGACCGCGTACGCCCACAGCCTGCACATGCGGCTCTACATTCAGATTTACGATTTCTCGTTTCCCGATCATCTCGATGGCCGCCAACTCAATGATCAATCCGAGTTCACCTGGCGGATTGTGGATGCGCGTTTGAGCGAGATGCTCCAGCGCACCGGAGTGGATGGGTTGGTGGTCACCGCCACCGAGCCGAGTCCCCGCCTGAACTACCGCGGGTTCCAACTGTGGAAGACTCCCGAAGGCGCGGGCCGCATGGCACAGCGCTATCAGCAAATCATCGTTGGCAAGAATGGGCGGCGCATGATCTTTCGGACCTGGCGCGTTGCCAACGACATGGCGACGTTCGAGCACGTGCTCTCGACAGCGACGGATCCCAACATCATCTACGACGCCAAGGAAAGCGACGGCGACTACTTCCTGAGCGTGGGGACCAATCGTTTGCTAACCGGTGGCGCCGCGGCCAAGCGTCCCTTCATGATTACGTTCGATGCCTTTCGTGAATTCGATGGTTGGGGGCGCACGGTTTTCTTTCCGCGTTTCTGGGACGAGCGTTTCCGCACGGCGCAACAACAAGGCGTGAAAATCGTGGACGCGTGGGGGCCATGGATTCCCGGATGTATCTACCCGGGGATCTGGGTTAGTAAGTACGACGACTACGATTATCTTCGTCAGGAGTATTCGCCCGCGCATCCCATGCTGTATCTGTTCGCGCGCCTGTCCTGGAATCCCCAACAGCCGGCCGATCAGATTGCCTCAGATTGGGCGCGCCTGCACTTCGGCAAACATGCGGCGGCCGTCGAGCAGGTGCTCAAGTTATCCGAAGCACTTTGGAAAGAAACTTACATCGGGCCCACGCCGCATAGCGGCTTGGCTTTCAAGTGGACCATGTTGTTTCAGGCACGTCCTGAACTCATCGACAAGGTCGGAAGGGATTGGACTATCGGCACGATCCAAGCGACCAACCGCCGCGCGATCGAGATGGCTGGCCGCATCCGGAATCTGATTGACTCGATCGATCCCAGCGAAACGCCTTCGCCGGGCATGGCGCGTGAACTTCGCCGCGCGGCGGATCTCACCGACGTGTTCTTTCGCACCTTCGCGCTCTGGCGTGAACTCGTATTCCGCGCGCATCGCGTGAAACAGGACCGGGAAGGGATGCTTGCCGCGTTGGAGAATCTTGAAAAGACGCTGCCGGAATGGCGCCGTTTTCCTCGCGAAGCTAAGGATTGGCTGATCTTCCAATTCGATCCCGATTTGTCCACCTCGCCCAGCTGGATGCAGCGAAGCAGTGTGGCGGATGCCGTTAGGCAGTTCAAGGCGAAGATGAACTGACCATGGGCAAACGTCTTCTGTGCGTCACGGTATTTCTGTTTGCCGCCGCCGCGCGCGCCGAGCGGCCGGCTTTGAGGCTAAGCGCCAATACAGCAGTTCGCATTGAGTACAGGGCGGGCGCCAACGCAGACGTGCAGCGCTTTGCCGCTGAAGAATTCCGGCGCTATGCCGGGCGCATGTTAGGGCGCGATCTGGCGTGGCGGATCGCTCCGCGAACGGCTCCGGACGGCCGGTATCGAATCCAACTCAGCACCGGGGCCAAGCCAACGGTGGCGCGCATCGCCGCCAACGCGGATGTGGATGAGTTCGCCATTGAGACTACGCCGGACTCGATTACGATCGACGCCAGCAACGCCGCCACGCTGCTATCGGCCGTCTACGCGTTGCTGGAAATGCAGGGATGCCGCTGGTTGTTCCCGGGCGAGCATGGCGAAGTTGTGCCGTCGCGTGGAGCGCTCGACTTCGCGCCGGGCAGAAAAAGCTCGCGCGCGGATCTTCCGATGCGCGGGCTGTTTCCAGTCGAGAACCTGCAACGGTATACCGAGCGCGATGTACGAGACACACTCGACTGGATGGCTAAGAACCGCTACAACCACTTGGTCTTCATGTACAACTACGGATGGCGGCGATTAGGAGCCGCGCTGCTGCGCGAAGCGCGTTTGCGCGACATACGGTTGGTCGGGTACATCTGGTCGTTCGAATTGTTCCTCCCGCTGGAAGTGGGTAAGCAGCATCCTGAGTACTTCGCCTACATCAATGGGCAACGCCGCGTCGAAGTGAACGTCAAGCGCTGTGCATCGTCGCCCGATTCCATTAAACTGTACCTGCGCAACGCCGTCGAGTTCTTGCGCGCGCATCCGGAAATCGAAATCTGGAACGTCATCCCCAACGACGGCTATCACTGGTGCGAGTGCGAGAAGTGCCGCAAGCTGAAGCCCAAGGACCAGTGGGCGGCTTTCTTCGCTCCGTTGATCGAAGAAGTGCGCAGGCTCAAGTTGCCCGTACGCTTGCAGAATTTCATCTATGTGAACCGGTTCGACCTACCCGAGAACATCGCGCCGTACCGCGACACGCGGCTGGACCATTTCTTCGATGTACATCAACGCGACAAATGGTACGCGCTGCGCGAACCCGGCGGTGCGATCGGGCATCGCATGGAATCGGCCGTGGACGAACGCGCACGATCGATGACGCTCAACAACTATCTGGCGGACCGGCTGCGTGCGTGGCGCGGCGCGGTGGACGGCCGCATATGGATTTTCGAGAACTTGATGCTGCACGCCACCGCTACCATGCCCACGCCCAATCTGCCGATTCTGGCGGCGGATCTGCGCGCGGCCAAGGCGGAGAAGCTCCAAGGATATTTCTTCGAGTCGTACTTGCAAGGCTGGAACTCGTTCGCATGCGATTTATGGGCGCTGGGCCGTCTGTGTTGGAACACGTCGCTCGACGAACGCGAATTAGAGCGAGAGTACTTTCGCGCGTTGCTCGGCGATCAGGCGGACCCGTTACTGAGTTTCTACGACGACTTCCACACCAAACAACTGCTGCGTGCGCGCGCGTGCGGCAGCTTGTATTGGATGCACTGCTTGCCCGAGACATCAATAACGTACAGCAGTGCGGTAGGTTCCATTCGCCGTGAAGCGCTCGCGAGCGCCGGTCGCGCGTGGTTGGACGCACAACTTGACGTTACTGGCGCCATGCGCGAGATGTGCGCCCGACGCGCTGCTTCAAGCAAGCGCGCTATGTTCGGCACCGAAAGGCGCGAAGACGTGCTTGCCATCGCGTCGAAGCTGCTCGACACCGGGCGCGGTTTCGATGGCGTCTTTGTGGTGTACGAGCAACTACGGCGTCAGTTCATACGCGACTATGGCTCGGATGCGCTGGGCTTCACGCCGAAATTGCCCGAGCGCTTCGACGCGGAAGTGCGTTCGCTCTACGGACGGCAGAAACTCTGGGATACGCTGGCGGAGTGGGAGGATGCTAGAAGGTTCCCGCGTGACACTAAGGATCCGGACCTGTACTTACGCCAGCTTCTGCGCCGTGCCATCCAGACCGCGGGTTCAAAGGCAGAATAGTTCCGCTGCGTTGCGCCAGAAGATGCGTTCGACGGCTGCATCTTTCAGACGCAGATGATGGCAGGCGCGCTTGAGGATGCGCAGCGATTCCAAACCCACCAGCGCTGGCGCAACGAAGCCGTAGGCGGCAGAGAAGTTCGTGTTCTCCTCCGACACCCAAAGAAACGAATCGCCCAGGGCCACCG
>CAZDIZ010000053.1:0-4220 GCA_964505625.1 uncultured Solibacteraceae bacterium
CGGCCGTACCTGTTTTCGAACTCCGTGCCGCCATCGGTGGTTGGAGCGTCGCTCAAAGTGCTGGATCTGCTATCGGGCTCCGGCGAATTGCGCGAGCGGCTTCGCGCCAACACACAGTACTTCCGTCGTGCGATGACGGAGCAAGGGTTCCAGGTGCCGCCGGGCGAACACCCAATCGTGCCGGTGATTCTAGGCGAGGCGACGCTGGCCGTGCGCATGGCCGAGCGTTTGCTTGAAAAAGGAATCTACGTGATCGCGTTCTCTTATCCCGTGGTGCCACACGGCAAGGCGCGCATACGCACACAGATGTCGGCCGCGCACACACACGAGGAACTGGAATATGCTGTACGCATGTTCGCCGAGGTGAAAGCGACGCTATGACGCTTGAGACCATTGATCCGGTACGACACCGCATCGCGCGCGACGCCGGGCGCGGCATGCGCACGGATGTGATGGTCTACGCGAGCGCGCATATCCTCGAACAGGTGCGCAAGGACCTCTCGCTGGAACAGGCGGTGAATGTGGCGACGCTGCCCGGCATTGTCGGTCCGAGTCTGGCCATGCCGGATATCCACCAAGGCTACGGCTTCCCCATCGGCGGCGTGGCGGCCATGGATTGGGACGAAGGCGTGGTCTCGCCGGGCGGGGTCGGCTTCGACATCAACTGCGGCGTGCGTTTGGTGCGAACGAATTTGGGCGTGGCCGATGTGCGCGCGCGTTTGAAGGAACTGATCGACCAGGTGTTTCGTGACGTGCCGTGCGGCACCGGCGGCGCGGGTCAACTTAAGATCGGCGCAAGGCAATTGGACGACGTTCTGGAAAAGGGCGCGCGCTGGATGGTGGAGAACGGCTACGGCCATGAGCGCGATCTGGAGTTCTGTGAAGAAGATGGCGCGATGGGCGATGCCGATGCAAGCCGCGTATCCGAACGGGCCAAAGAGCGCGGCGGCCCGCAGTTGGGCACGCTCGGCAGTGGAAATCACTTTCTGGAATTCCAGGTGGTGGATTCCATCGCTGATGAACAGGCTGCCAGCGCCTTCGGGATTGAGGCCGGACAGGTGGTGGTGCTAATTCACTGCGGCTCGCGCGGGCTGGGTCATCAGGTCTGCACGGATTATCTGGCCGAGATGGGCGCGGCCATGAAGCGGCACTCGATCAATGTGGCGGATCGTCAACTGGCGTGCGTGCCCATACAGTCGGCCGAGGGAGAAGCCTACCTCAGCGCCATGCGCGCGGCGGCGAATTTCGCCTGGGCCAATCGGCAAACGATTCTACATTTTCTGCGTGGTTCGGTTCAGAAAGTGTTCGGCGCTTCGGCGCGGCTCGACTTGATTTACGACATCTGCCACAACATCGCCAAACGCGAAAAGCACACCGTGGAAGGGCGCAAGCGCACCGTGCTGGTCCACCGCAAAGGCGCCACGCGGGCGTTTGCGGCGGGGCATCGCGATTTGCCAGGAGCTTACCGCCGCACGGGACAGCCGGTGCTGGTGCCGGGTAGCATGGGCACGGCGTCCTGGGTGCTTGCCGGCGCTGCCGGTGCTATGGACGACACCTTCGCGAGCGTCTGCCACGGCGCGGGCCGCCTGATGAGCCGCGCGGCGGCGCGCAAAGGACGCGACGTCGCCCAGATTCGCCAGAGCCTGGAGCAAGCTGGAATTCTAGTGCGCAGCGAGACACGCGACGGCATTCTCGAAGAAGCTCCTGAAGCGTACAAGGACGTTGATGAAGTAATCGAAGTAGTGGTCCAGGCCGGACTCGCCACCAAGGTCGCGCGTTTGCGTCCGTTGGGTGTCATCAAAGGCTGACAGAATAATTGGGTAAAATACTAACAGAGGGGACATCCAAAAAATGAAGATGCTACGACTGTGCCTATTCTTTGCCTGCACGGCGGTATTTGCGGGCGATTTGCTGCCTTTGCAGCCCGGTAATTACTGGACCTACCGGGAAGTAAATGGAAGCCAGAGCTTCACGGTTCGCGTGGGGACGCCGCTGGCGACGCAGAACGGAGTGTACGCGCGCCTTACCGGTTATGTGCGCCAGCCGTTGTGGGTCCGCTACAACAAATTCGGCTCGCTAGTGTATCTGAACGAGGAAGCCGACCGCGACGAGTTGCTGACCTCGTTCGAAACGGTCAGCGGAGCTTGGGCGGTAGCGCCGTTCCGTCCGTGCGAGCAGGAAACCCAGGTCGATACTCGCAGTGAAGGGTACTCGGGGCCGGTAGGCGAATTCACCAAGGCCACTCATCTCCAATACCGCAGCTTCAGTTGCGCCGATGCCGGCGTTACCGCTGAAGTGTATTTGCCAAGCATCGGTCTGGTGCGCCGCACGGAATCGAGCATCGCCGGCCCACGCGTGTTCGAACTAGCGGAAGCCCGCGTGGGCGGACTGCTCTATTCGGGCAAGCAGAGCGGCGGCTTCGACGTTTCCACGCATTATGCGGGTCCGGGGAGCACCACGCTTCCGGCAACGCTGCGCTTGTCGTTAATGAACGAAGAAGACATGATGCTGGCGTACGCGACCAGCCAGGAATACGACATCTCGATGTGGAACGACAAGGGGCAGGAAATCTACCGCTGGTCGTCGGACAAGGTGTTCACGCAAGGCGTGTGGGCCCGTTGGGTTCACGGTACGCTCACACACCGCGTGGAGATCCCGCTGAAGGACGCTTCCGGACAGCCGTTGCCCGCGGGCAATTACGTGATCCACGCCTGGCTGACGGCCGGTCCGGGTGGCGCGGCCTACTCGGCCATGACAACGGCCCGGCTGCCGTAGATACGGCTTTCCATTACGGCTTGGGTTGGGGCGGCGGCAGTTCGTGCGCGGTGACCTCAGATTGGAAACCGCCCGCGCGATGACTGCCGTCGCAGAAGGGTTTGTCCTTCGATAGGCCGCAGCGGCAGAGCGAAATAGCCGTCCGGCCGGCGAGGCCGAATTCATTCCCGTTGGCGTCGCACAGGACAAAATCTCCTTCGACGCGAATCGAGCCGTTAGGCTTGACGGTGATTTTGGTTCCAGCCATGGTCGGATAGTAGCAGATCCTGGATAGGTATAATGATCACATCCCCTGAGAGGTCGATACCGTGATAACGATCGAATTCGAAAACGACAAGGCCCTGTTCGAGGGAGCCTTTGCGTACGCCGCGCAGCAAGTGCGCCGTCTGGTTGAGAAGTATCCGGACTTCTATCCGATGTACACGAAGGAAGGCAAGTGGAAGCACGACGGGCCGGCCTGGACGCATTGGTGCGACGGATTCCTGCCCGGCATGATGTGGCTGTTCCACAAGCGCCTGGAGAACGGCAATGGCGCCGCGGATTATTGGCTGAAGCAGGCCATGCGGTATTCCAAACCGCTCGAGCCCCGCAAGTTTGACCGCGACGTGCACGATCTCGGATTCATTTTTCTTTCCACGTACTATCGCTGGTATCAGTTGACCAAGGACCCGGCGCTCAACGATGTCCTGATCGAGGCGGGCCGCACCATGTCGCTGCGTTTCCGCGAAAAGGGACAGTATTTGCGCAGCTTCGTGGCGGAGAATTCGCTGTTCATCGACATCATGATGAACGTCGGCATCATCTTCTACGCGGCGCGGGAAACCGGTGACAAGCGCTTGCGCGACGTGGCCATCCGGCATTCACTGACGACGCGGCGCGTGCTGGTACGCGGCGACGGTTCGACGGCGCACGAAGGCATCTTCGATACCGATACGGGAGAGTTCCTGCGACAGACCACGCACCAAGGACATCGCGGTGATAGCTGCTGGTCGCGCGGACTGGCCTGGGCGCTGTACGGGTTTGGCACCTGCTACGAATACAGCCGCGACCCGCGGTTCTTGGAAACCGCCGAGGCTTGCGCCGATTTCTATATCACTCACACGCCGGCCGACGGAGTTCCACCATGGGACTTCGGCGCGCCGCCGGAGAGCCGTAAGTTGCTGGACACTTCCGCCGCCGCCATCGCCGCCAGCGGTTTGCTGCGGCTGTCGCGCCTGCTGCACGATCCGGTCAAGGGCCACTTCTATTGGTCCACGGCGATGCACATTCTGCGGACGCTATCGAACAAGCACCTGGGCAAGCCCGAACCGGAATGGGAAGGCGTGCTCAAGGGCGGTGTGTATCATATCCACAAGAAACTCGGAGTGAGCGAGTCGGTCATGTGGGGCGAGTACTTCTACGTGGAAGCGTTGGAGCACGCCCTGCGCTATCTGTAAAGACGATTG
>CAZDIZ010000053.1:4320-9157 GCA_964505625.1 uncultured Solibacteraceae bacterium
GTGGTCTGTCCCTGGTTTTTCAGGAGGTCGCCATGCCTCTCAAGCTGTTGATAGGCGCTTTTCCGGAAGGTGGAACCATACCCAAGCTCCACACCGGCGAAGGAGCCGACTTGTCGCCGGCCATTGAATGGAACGGAGCGCCGGCGGAAACCAAGAGCTTTGCATTGATCGTTGACGATCCGGACGCACCAGCCGGCACGTGGACGCATTGGCTGATCTGGGACTTGGACGTTTCGCGGCGAAGTCTGCCGCAGGCCACCAAGCCGGGTCCGGCCGAAGTGGAGGGCATCAACGATTTCGGCCGGCGTGGTTACGGCGGGCCGATGCCGCCGAAAGGGCACGGGCCGCATCGCTACTTCTTCAAGCTGTTCGCGCTGGACGTTGCTTCGCTGGGCCTTGCGGCCAGCTCGCGGCGCGACGCCGTCGATCATGCACTTCAGGGGCACGTGCTCGCGGCGGCGCAGTACATGGGACGCTTCGAACGGCGCTGAACGACGGTGCGGCAAGCGTCTGTGTTAATCTGAAAATTGCGCCTGCCGCTGTCATGCCGGCCAGGGTTAGTGAAAGTATCGTCCTGCGGTCGTATCCCCTAAAGGAAGCCGATCTTGTTGTCAGCTTTCTGACCCGTGATTTGGGGAAACTGCGGGGCACCGCTCGCGGCGCCCGGCGTCCGAAGAATCATTTCGGAGCTGGGTTAGAGCGTCTCTCCCAAGTGCGGATGTCTTACTTCCAACGGGAGAACCGGGAGCTTGTCACTCTGGATGGGTGCGAGCTGATCAGTTCGCCGCTCGGGCTGGCCAGCGAGTATGAAGCGACGGTGGCGCTGGATTATTTCGCCGAAGTGAGCGAGCAGTTGCTCCCACCGGCCGAGCCGAGCGAGCTGCATTTCCGGTTGCTCGCGAGCGTGCTCGATCATTTGCGGAACGAGGCCGCTCAAGGGCGAAAGGATGCGGTCTGGCCCGCGGTGCTGTATTTCAGCCTGTGGGCTGTACGAATAGCCGGCTTCTTGCCGCAGTTGCGGGTATCGGGCGAGTCGCAGGCCATCGCCGAAGAGATGATGCATTCACCGATCGGCCAACTCTCACAGCGCTCATGGCGCAAGGAAACCGCTGCGGACTTGCGCCGTTTTCTGGTGCGCCGCATGGAGGAGCACGTCGAGCGGAATTTCATTACCATCCCACTGCTCGAATCCCTGTAGATCATGGAGTCCTTCCAGAACATCGTTTTCAAACTGAAGAAGTATTGGGCGGATCGCGGCTGTATCATCCAGGAACCCTACGACGTGGAAGTGGGCGCCGGGACCATGTGTCCGGAGACCTTCTTGCGCGTGCTGGGTCCCAACCCGTACCGGGTGGCTTACATCCAGCCCAGCCGGCGTCCGGCCGACGGCCGCTACGCCGAGAATCCCAACCGGCTTTATAAGCACCAGCAGTTGCAGGTGATCCTGAAGCCTTCTCCGAGCGACATCATCGAGCAATACCTAGGCAGCCTGGAAGCTATCGGCATCGACCTAAGTAAGCACGACGTCAAGTTCGAGGAAGACAACTGGGAGTCGCCGACTCTGGGCGCTTGGGGCATTGGCTGGCAGGTGATGATGGACGGCATGGAAATCACCCAGTTCACCTACTTCCAGCAGTGCGGTGGCGTGGACCTGGATCTGGTGCCGGCCGAACTCACCTACGGCATGGAGCGCCTGGTGGCCTTCCTGCAAGGCGTCAACAGCGTCTACGACATTGAATGGGCGCCGGGCTTCTCTTACGCTGATGTGCGCCGGGCCGATGAGTTGCAGTTTTCGGTCTACAACTTCGAGATGGCCGACATTGCGACGCTCTGGCAATTGTTCGAGTTGCACGAGAAGGAATGCCAGCGGCTGCTGGCGGCGTGGCCTGATTACAAAGAGAAGAAGCGCTTCCCGTTGCTGGCGGCTTACGACCAGGTGTTGAAGTGCTCGCACGCTTTCAACCTGCTGGATTCGCGCGGAGCCATCAGCGTGACCGAACGCGTGGGCGTGATCGCGCGGGTTCGCAAGCTGGCCGTGGGAGTCGCGCAAGCCTATCTCGAACAGACCACCGCGGAGGTGGCCGCATGACGCTCGACTTCCTGCTCGAAATCGGTACCGAGGAAATCCCGGATTGGATGATCCAGCCGGCGCTCGGCCAACTGCGCGAGACGTTCACCAAGCTCATCGAAGAAAACAAGCTCGGCGGTCAAGTTGCCTGGGTGGAAGCCACGCCCCGGCGAATCGCGTTGAAGGCCGAAGGCCTCGCCGCGCGCCAGACCGATTCCGAAGAGTTGGTGACGGGTCCTCCCGCCGCGGCTCCGGCGGGCGCGGTGGCGGGCTTCGCCAAAAAGCAAGGCGTGAGCGTTGATAGCCTCGAGAAAGTCACCACGCCGAAAGGCGAGTACTGGGGCGCGCGCAAAAAGATTGACGGCCGCGCGACGCGGGACATCTTCGCCGCAGCGCTGCCGGGTCTGATCATCGGCATCTACTTCCCCAAGACGATGTATTGGACCGGCAAGGGCGGCCCGCGTTTCATTCGCCCCATTCGCTGGATTGTGGCGCTGCTGGGCGAGGAAGTGGTTCCGTTTGAGTTGGCCGGCGTTGCCAGCGGCAATACCACGAACGGCCATCGCCGTTTGGGCGCCGCGAACGTTCCGGTCACGATCGCAAATTACGAAGAGACGCTCGCGAAGAACTTCGTGCTGCTGCGCGCCGACGACCGCCGCCGCCGCATTCTGGATGGGATTCAGAAGTTGGTGGCCGGCCGCGAAGTACATGCCAAGCTCGATCCCGAGCTGCTGGAAACGCTGGTCTTCATCACCGAATACCCCACGCCGATCCTGGGCGAGTTCGACGCGAGTTATCTCGAACTACCCAAGGAAGTGCTGGTGACCGTGATGCGCCACCACCAAAAGTATTTCTCGGTGGAGACGGCCGACGGCGCTCTGGCGCCGAACTTCATCGCGGTAATGAACACGGCGGGCGATCCGGAAGGTTTGGTGCAACTGGGCAACCAGCGTGTGCTGCGGGCGCGCTTCAACGACGCGCGTTTCTTCTGGAACGTGGACCAGCAGAAAACGCTGGCCGCGCGTGTGCAGGATTTGGGCCACGTGACGTTCCAGGCGAAGTTGGGCAGCTATCTGGCGAAAACCCAGCGCACGATGGAATTGGTTCGTGAATTGGGTGGCGACGATGCGGCTGTACGCGCCGTGGAACTTAGTAAGTGCGACCTCACCACGGAGTTAGTGAAGGAGTTCACTGAACTGCAGGGCGTGGTGGGCGGCCTGTACGCCAAGTTCCAGGGCGAGTCCGAAGCCGTGGCGAGTGCCATCTACGAACACTACAAGCCGGTGAGCATGGAGGACACCATCCCCTCCACGGCGGCCGGGCGTCTGGTTTCGCTGGCCGATAAGTTGGATACGCTGCGCGGCTGCTTCGGGATTGGCATGGCGCCCAAGGGGTCGAGCGATCCGTTCGCGTTGCGGCGCGCCGCGCAGGGCGTGGTGAAGATTCTGGTGGAAGGCAATCAGCCGCTCTCGCTCGTAAAGCTAACGGGCGGCGACACGCAGCTTGTGGAGTTCTTCCGCGACCGCATCGACTACTACTTCCGCGAAGTGCGCGGATATCCGTACGACGAAGTCCGCGCGGCCATGGCCGCGGGCTTCGACGTTCTTCCGGATCTGGAGAGGCGGTTGGAAGCGTTGCACATTGTTCGTCCGACCGAGAACTTCGAGCCGGTTGCGGCGAGTTTCAAACGCATCAAGAACATTCTGCGGCAGGCCGGATTCCCGCAAGGCACGGTGGATGAGAGTCTGCTTGAAGCGGGTCCGGAACGGGATCTGTACGACGCGGTGGCGCGCGTGGCCGGTGAAAACCTGGCCGAGATTGCATCGCTACGCCCGGTGGTCGACCGTTACTTCGACAAAGTTCTGGTGAATGCCCCCGACGCCCGTGTGCGGGCCAATCGGCTGGCATTTCTCGCACAGTTACTTGCAAAGTTTTCGTCGGTCGCCGATTTTTCGGAGATCGTCACGAGTGGGCTTGGATAGCTTAATAACTTCAAGGAGAACAGGAGCGTTATGAAGAAATACGTCTACTCCTTCGGCGCCGGCACTGCCGACGGCGATGGAAAGATGAAAGACACCCTTGGCGGCAAGGGCGCGGGCCTGGCTGAGATGAGCCGGGCCGGCGTTCCGGTCCCCCCGGGTTTTACGATTTCGACCGAAGTCTGCAACATCTACTTCAACAACAACCGTAAGGTCCCGGCCGACGTCGACGCGCAAATCGACGAGACGCTTGGCATCCTCGAGAGCCGCATGGGCCAGAAGCTCGGCGACACGCAAAACCCGCTGCTGGTCAGCGTGCGTTCCGGCGCCAAGTTCTCCATGCCGGGCATGATGGATACCATTCTGAATCTGGGCTTGAACGACCAGACGGTCCAGGCGCTGGTGGCCAAGAGCGGCAATCCGCGGTTCGCATACGACTGCTACCGCCGCTTCATCCAGATGTTCGGCAACGTCGTTCTCGAAATCCCGAAGGATGAGTTCGAGCACTTCTTCGACGCTCGCAAGAAGAAGGTGAAGGCGAAGTTCGATACCGACCTGACCGCCGAGGATCTGAAGGTCGTCATCGAAGACTACAAGAAGCTGGTTCAGAAGAAGACCGGCAAGGCGTTCCCGCAGAACGCCAAGGATCAGCTCGCGCAGGCGCGCGACGCCGTGTTCCGCTCCTGGTGGAATCCCCGCGCCGGCCACTACCGCAAGATGAACAAGATCGCCGACGATCTGGGCACCGCGGTGAACGTGCAGGCGATGGTGTTCGGTAACATGGGCGACA